>DAOKZF010000025.1:0-13323 GCA_035325785.1 Miltoncostaeaceae bacterium | reverse complement strand
TGCAATAGGCATAGGAGCGCCTGTAATGGTAATAGGATGCATATTGCCTATTTGTACGCTACGTTGATTGTAGCGATAACTAACGCGCGTTAGTAGCGATTAGAACGCATGTTCCAGGATGGAGTGGCGTGGATAGATGGAATGGCCAGGCAGGCAGGCAGGTAGGGAGGCATGTGGCAAAAGAAGATAAAACATGTGGTGTCAGAATGGGGGGGCGGGCGCGGGTGGGTGCGACCAGAGCGGATCCTCGATACCGCCGTACTCGCGCAGGGCGACGATCGCCCGGGCGTTGGTGATGGCGGCGTCGATCTTGCGCCGGTTGCGGATGATCCGGGGGTCATCCATCAGCCGCGCGCGGTCCTCATCGGTGAACACCGCCACCGCATCCGGGTCGAAATCGGCGAAGGCGTCGCGCAGCGCGGTGCGTTTCTTAAGGATCGTCAGCCACGACAGGCCGCTCTGAAAGGCCTCCAGCACCAGACGCTCGTACAGTCCCCGCTCGCTGCGCACCGGTACGCCCCATTCCCGGTCGTGGTAATCGATGTGCAGCGGATGGTCGAGCGCCCACGGGCAGCGGGCCACCCCGTCCGCGCCCACCCGCGCCCCCGCGGCCGAGGCGGCGCTCACGCGCGCGGCCCGCCGGTTTCGCGCAGCGCGCGCCACAGGCGGTGGGCCTCGGGCAGGCACCGCCCGCAGGGCCGATAGCCGCAGGCCACCGCGTCGGCCCCGCGGCGAAGAACACCCGCTTGAGCTCGTAACGGCCGGGGCAGTGGCGCAGGTTCGCCAGGGCCGCCGGGCAGTCCAACCGCCCGTAGATGCGCGTGCGACCGTTGCCCCCCAACCGCCCCGGGATGTCGCTCAGGAAGGGGCCGTCCGGCCCCAGGAGCCGGTAACGCCGGCCGGTCTCTCCCGTCGGCGCCGCCACCGTCAGGCCCTGGGCGGCCGATCCGCCGAGGTGGAGAGGGAGTCGGTCAGCCGGTAGACGACCGCGGCCGCCAGCAGGTTCGCCCGGCGCGCCACCCACCCGGGTGCCGGGCGTCCATCGGCATTCAGCAGCACGCGCCGGTCGACGGTCAGGTCGCGTTGCAGCAACAGGTCTTCGAAATCGCGCATCGTGCACAGGTGGATGTTGGGCGTGTCGTACCAGGTGTGGGGCAGCACGCGTGACACCGGCATCCGCCCGCGGGTCGCCAGGCCGAAGCGCAGCGGCCAGTGGCCGAAGTTGGGAAACGACAGGATCGCCATGCGGGCGACGCGCATCATCTCCTCCACCGCGAACGCCGGCCGGTGGAGCGCGTGCAGCGTCTGGCTGAGAATCCCCACGTCGAAGTGGCCGTCGGCGAACTCGTCCAGTCCGCGGTCGATGTCGCTCTGCAGCACCGGCACGCCGCGGCTCAGGCAGGCATGGAAACCCTCGTCGGAGATCTCCACGCCCGATCCGCGACAGCCCCGTTCGCGCATCAGGTGCTCCAGCAACCGGCCGTCGCCGCATCCCAGGTCGAGCACCTCGGAGCCGGGCGGCACCAGCTCGGCCACCACCTGCAGGTCGGCGCGCATCAGGCCCGGATCCCGTCGGCCAGCTGAGCGAGGAATCCCTGCACCGTGCGGTGGTATTCCGGGATGCGCAGCAGGAACGAGTCGTGCCCCCACGGCGAGGGGATCTCGCGGAAACTGACCTCGCGGTGGGCGGCCAGCAGCACGCGCACGATCTCCTTCGAGTGGGCGGTCGAGAATCGCCAGTCGGTGTCGAACGAGATCAGCAGGAACCGCGCCCGGGTGGCCTGCAGCCTGCGCACGGCGGCGGCCTCGTCCGCGAACGGATCGAAGTAGTCCATGCAGCGGGTCAGGTACAGGTAGCTGAGCGCGTCGAAGCGGTTGAGGAAACTGTTGCCCTGATGCTCCAGGTAGCTCTCGACCTGGAAATCGACGTCGAACCCGGGGCGGGGCACCTCAGAGCCCTGCAGGCGGCGGCCGAACTTCTCGCGCATCGCCGCCTCGGAAAGGTAGGTGATGTGCGCGATCATCCGCGCCAGCGAGAGGCCGTAGGCCGGCTGGCCGTGCTCGTGATAGTTGCCGTCGCGGAACTCCGGGTCGCGCAGGATCGCCGCCCGCGCCACCGCCGAAAATGCGATGTTCTGGGCGGTCAGGTGGGCGGTCGAGGCGATGATGATCGCGGCCCCCAGATCGTCCGGGTAGTCGAGCGCCCACTGCAGGGCCTGCATGCCGCCCAGCGATCCGCCGATCACCGCCAGGGGGCGCGGCCCCCCCAGGTGGGCGGCCAGGGCGCGGTGCACCGTCACGAGGTCACCCACCGAGAAGATCGGGAAGTTCAGCCCGCGGGGTTTGCCGGTGGCCGGGTCGGGTGAGGACGGTCCGGTGGTGCCCTGGCAGCCGCCCAACAGGTTGGGGCAGACCACGTAGAACCGGTCGGTGTCGATCGGTCGCCCCGGCCCGATGATGTTGTCCCACCAGCCGGGCCGTTCGGCGTCGCCGTGGTGGCCGGCGGCGTGCGCGTCGCCGGTGAGGGCGTGGCAGACGAACACCGCGTTGGAGCCGTCGCGGTTCGGTGATCCGTAGGTCTCGTAGGCCACCTCGACCGGCGCCAGGCGTTCGCCCGACTCGAGCTCCAGCGGGTGGTCCTCATCGAAGAGGACCACCCGCAGGGTCTCCACCAGGCCCAGCGACCCGCCGTCGGTGTTCGTCGTGCCGCTCACGCCCGGGTGCTCACCCGCGCACCGCCTCCAGCGCCTGCGAGAGGTCGGCGATCAGGTCGTCGATGTGCTCGATGCCGATCGACAGACGCACCGTGTCCTGGCCGATGCCGGCGCTGGCCAGCTCCTCGTCGTTCAGCTGCGAGTGGGTGGTGGTCGCCGGGTGCACCGCCAGCGACTTGGCGTCGCCGATGTTCACCAGGTGCTTGAACAGCGTCAGCGCCTCGATGAATCCCCGTCCGGCGTCGCGTCCGCCGACGATGCCGAAGGTGAGGATGCCGCTGGCCTGACCGTCCTTCAGCAGCCTCTGCGCGTTGGCGTGGTAGGGCGAGGACTCCAGTCCCGGGTAGTCGACCCAGGACACCTGCGGGTGCGCCTCGAGCCATTTCGCCACCGCCAGGGCGTTGGACGAGTGGCGCTCCATGCGCAGCGGCAGGGTTTCGATGCCCTGCAGCAGCAGGAAGGCGTTGAAGGGTGAGAGCGCGGCGCCGGTGTTGCGCAGCAGCACGGTGCGCACCCGGCCGATGTAGGCCGCCGGGCCGAGCGCGTCGGACCAGACGATGCCGTGGTAGGAGGGGTCGGGCGCGGTCAGGCCGGGGAAGCGGTCGGCGTGGGCGGTCCAGTCGAAGTTGCCGCTGTCGACCACCATGCCGCCGATCGTGGTGCCGTGCCCGCCGATGTACTTGGTGAGCGCGTGCACCACCACGTCGGCGCCGTGCTCGAACGGCCGGTTCAGGATCGGGGTGGCGATCGTGTTGTCGATGATCAGCGGGATGCCGTGAGAGTGCGCAACCTCGGCCCACGCGGGGATGTCAAGCACGTTGACCTTCGGGTTGCCGAGGGTCTCACCGAACACCAGACGGGTCTTGTCGTCGATCAGCGCGGCGGCCTTCTCGGGCTCGTCGGGGCTGACGAAGCGCACCTCGATGCCGTACTGGGGCAGGGTGTGGGCGAACAGGTTGTGGGTGCCGCCGTAGATGGTCGACACCGACACGATGTTGTCGCCGGTGCGGCAGAGGTTGAGCACCGAGTAGGTGACCGCGGCCTGCCCGGAGGCGGTGGCGACCGCGGCGATGCCGCCCTCCAGCTGGGCGACGCGCTGTTCGAGCACGTCCCAGGTGGGGTTCATGATCCGCGTGTAGATGTTGCCCGGGGTGGACAGCGCGAACAGGTCCTGCGCGTGCTGGGCGTCGTCGAAGACGTACGAGGTCGTCTGGTAGATCGGGACGGCCAGGGCCTTGGTGGTGGGGTCCGGCTCCTGTCCGCCGTGCAGGGCGATGGTCTCGGGGCGCTGCTCGCTCATGAACGGTCCTCCTCGTGCACCTGATCGGTGCCGGTCGCGATGATGGCGACCATAATTACAGGAAATCCACTTGGGTTCATGTCATTTCCCGTTCGGGCTGTCGGACGATGGTAACCGTCCGCCGCCGGGCGCGTGGGGTCGATCGGTCCCCGTCTCCGGTGCCGCCGCCCGCGATCGTGGGCGGCCGTGGTGAAACCACCCCAGGGCGATCGCCGCCGAGGCCAACCATGCGGCCAGTGACACCAGACAGGCCAACGTCCATCCCGGCCACAGGGTGCCGGTGCCGGTGAGCAGAATCGCGCCCACCCCGGCCGCCGCGTAGAAGGCCATCATCGCCGGTTGGCGCTCCCCCGCGTCGGCCCGCCGGGCGACCTCGGCGGTGCAGGACGGCAGCGCTCCCCAGTAGGCGGCGATGAAGGTGCCGACCGCCACGGCGAACAGCCACAGGGGGGTCGCCGGATGGAGCATCACCGCGAGCGCCGCGACCCCCACCAGCACGATCGCCACCGTGGGGCGGCGCTCGCCCACCCGGTCGGTCCATGCGCCCACCGCCAGGGTGGTGAGGGCCCCGGCGGCCCCCAGCAACGGCAGGGCCCCGGCGGCGGCGGGCGACAGCCCGAATCGGTCGCCGCGCAGTTCGGCGGCCAGTTCGGTGAGCACCAACCAGTAGCTGCCGAACATCAGAGCGGTGATCGCGAAGGTGGGCCATTGGCGGCGAATCAGCGCCCCAATCGCGATCGGTGGCCCGGGAGTCCCGGCGTCGATGCCCGGCGCGCCGGTCCCCGCGTGAGCCGGCACCACCCGCAGCGCCCCGGCCACCAGCAGTGGCGCCGCCGCACACAGGGCCAACAGCGACATCTCGGCGGACCACAGATCGGCGAGGGCCCCCACCAGGGCCTGCCCGATCACGCCGCCGGTCACCACCGCGGCGGCGAAGCCGCCCAGCAGACGCCCCCGTTGCCTCAGCGGCGCGCTGCGGGTGATCACCGCCTGGGCGGCCGCCGGGAACCCGGCGGTGGCGATCCCCGCCCCGAAGCGGGCCAGCCCGGCGATCGACGGGTCCGGGGCGACCACCAGCACGATGGTGGTCGCCGCCACCAATATGAGGGCCAGGGGCAGCAGCATTCGGGCGGACCGGTGGCGGGCCACCAGGAACCAGGTGATGCTGCCGGTGGTGAACCCGGTGACGAACGGCAGCATGAACAGCGAGGCGTTCTCGCCGCTCAACCCGACCGACCGGCGCAACTCGCCCACGATCGGGATCGGCGAATTCGCCGACACGTACACCAGGAACGCCCCCGCCAGCAGCAGGGCGTAGGTGAATCGGCTCAGGGGAACGGGCGGCGCGGCGGGCCGGGCATGGGCGAATCATCCAACGTGGCGTGGGGTGGCGCCCCGTGCGATCATCCCCGAATGGAGGACGAGCGTCCGCTGATTCCCCTGTGGACCCGCGCGGTGGCCGACCCGCGGTTTCGCGACGCGCTGATCGACGATCCGCTGCGCGCGTTGGCCCACGCCGCCGATGTGAGCGCCTCTCCCGACCAGGTGCGCCAGCTGGAGGAGCTGCCGGTCGAGGAACGGCGTGAGTTCGTGGCGCGCGTGGTGCGGGAGATCTTCTGGCGCGGCGGGCAGGCGCGCTTTGGCGCCCTGCGCCGCGACGGGCGCCTGGGCGGCCCACCCGAGGATTGACCTCAGGTGCCGGGCGGGTTCCGGCGCTGTTCGGCCGCCCGCGCGGCGGCCGGTTGTGTGCGCGAGGCCCGCATCTTCTCGGCCTCGGCCTTGGTCATCGCCGCGCGCACCCGGGGCCACAGGGCGATCCCGAACGCGCGCGCCCCCAGGGGGGGCGGCACCGCCGCGATGCCCACGATCACCCGCCAACCGAGGGGGCCGCGGGAGTTGTCGGCCAGCGGTTCGGCCAGCAGCCGTCCCAACAGGCCGAGGTTGATCAACCAGAAGCCCACCCAGCCGGCGGCCTGACGCGAACGGGCGCCGCGGTCCTTGGGGAACATCCAGAAGGCCACCCCGAAGACCGCCAACAGCAGGAAGCCCACCAGCAGCAGATGCGCATGCAGGGCCGGCCAGGGAGACGCGAGGGCATATCCGCGTGTGGCCTGCAGGATCAGCATCCACGAACCGAGCGCCATACCCACCACCAGGTAGGCGAGCGCCGCCCGGATGCACCAGCGGCTCAACGACGGCATCGCAGCCCCCCTTCGCCCGCGCGCGTCCCCCGCCGGTCGCCGGGATCAAACGACGATGATCCGGCCGATGGGATGACGATCGACATGAGCGCTAGATTTCTCACCATGTCCGCGCAATAAACCACGCGGGCGACTGCGGCGGCCTGCGGGAAGGGACGAACATGACCAGCGCGACCACACCGGAGCCGGCGGCCTCGACCGTCGCGGACGGTCTCTCGCCGCAGGAGGCCGAGGCCCTCGCCCACCCCTCGCGCGAGCGCATCGCGGCGGCCTTGGGGCGTTCGCCGGCGGGCCTGACCGTGGCCGATCTGGCCACCGAGGTCGGTCTGCACCAGAACGCGGTGCGCCAGCACCTGCGGGTGCTCGCGCGCGTGGGGGTGGTGTCGGCGGCCCCGGCCGCGCCCACCGGCAGGCGTGGGCGCCCCAGCGTCCGCTACGCCCTGGCGGCCCCCCACGGGGTGAGCGCGGTCGGTCACCGCGAGTTGGTGCGTTCGCTGCTCGAGATCATTCGCGTGATGGGCGTCGACGAGGAGTCGATCCGCGCGTTCGGGCGCGAGCAGGGCCACAATCCCGACGGTATCTCGCCCGGCGCCGGCGTCGCCGGGCTGCGGGCGGTGCTCGCCGGGCTGGGTTTCGCCCCCGAGGAGGTCGGTCTGGCGGCCGATCGGATGGCCGGCGAAACCGACATCCGGCTGCGGTCGTGCCCCTTCAGGGACGCGGTGCTGGCCCCGGGCGGCGAGCTGATCTGCGCGCTGCATCACGGACTGGTGGAGGGCACCATCGACCGGCTGGCTCCCACGGCGCGCCTGGCGATCTTTGAGCCGCATCACCCGGCCGAGGGACGCTGCCGGGTGGTGGTGAACGAGGAGCCGGCGGGCGCGTCCGGTCGGGCGGGCGGCGCGCGCTCCTGAGCGACTGTCCCGCGCACCGCGCGGTCGGTGCGGCAATATGGGCCGATGGCTCCGCGCAACCTGGTGAATCTGGACGGTGTCGGCAAGGACTACGCCGCGCGCACCATCCTGCACGGAGTGTCGCTGGGGGTGGCGGCCGGCGAGCGGATCGGGGTGGTGGGGCGCAACGGCGACGGCAAGTCGACTCTGCTGCGCCTGATCGCCCGACGCGAGCAGCCCGACGAGGGTCTGGTCACCCATGCGGGCGACCTGCGGTTGGCCCTGCTCAGCCAACGCGACGAACTGGATCCCGCCGACACGATCCGCGCCGCGCTGGTGGGCGAGCGCCCCGACCACGAGTGGGCCGGCGACGGACGGGTGCGGTCGATGCTCGATGGTCTGCTGGGCGGTGTCTCCCACAGCCGTTTCGCCCAGGGTATCGACACCCCGGTGGCGGCCCTCTCCGGGGGAGAGCGTCGGCGCGTGGCGTTGGCCAAGGCGCTGCTGGACGACCCGGAACTGCTGCTGTTGGACGAGCCGACCAACCATCTGGACGTGGAGGGCGTGGCCTGGTTGGCCGCGCATCTGGCCGCCCGGCGCGGGGCGCTGGTGGTGATCACCCACGATCGGTGGTTCCTGGACGCGGTCTGCCAGGCCACCTGGGAGGTCGCCGACCGGACGGTGCACCGTTACGAGGGGGGCTACGCCGCCTACGTGCTGGCGCGCGCCGAGCGGGAGCGGGTGGAGGCGACCCGCGAGGCCCGTCGCCGTCAGCTGTTGCGCAAGGAGCTGGCCTGGCTGCGCCGCGGCCCGCCGGCGCGCTCGAGCAAACCCCGTTTTCGCATCGAGGCCGCGAACGCCCTGATCGCCGACGAACCGGAGGCCCGCGACCGCGCCGAGCTGCTGCGTTTCGCCACCGCGCGCCTGGGCAAGACGGTGTTGGAGCTCGAGGACGTGACCGCGCGCGGTGGTGGGGGTGAACGGGTCGGGCAAGACGACCCTCATGCGCATGCTGGCCGGCGAGCGCGCCCCGGACGAGGGGCGGCTGGTGCGCGGCCAGACGGTCCGGTTGGCGCATCTGAGCCAGGAGATGGTCGAGTTGCCGGACGATCTGCGGGTGCTCGAGGCGGTCGAGCAGGTGCGTCGACGCACGCGCCTGGGCGATGGGCGCGAGCTGACCGCCGGGATGATGTGCGAGCGGTTCGGTTTCGGTGGTCCGCGCGGCCGTCAGCCGGTGGGCGACCTGTCGGGCGGCGAGCGGCGCCGGTTGCAGCTGATGCGCCTGCTGATGGATGAACCGAACGTGCTCCTGCTGGACGAGCCGACCAACGACCTGGACATCGACACGCTGACCGCGTTGGAGGACCTGTTGGATGCCTGGCCGGGCACGCTGGTGGCGGTCAGCCACGACCGGTACTTCGTCGAGCGGGTCTGCGACAACGTCTACGCGTTGCCGGGGGACGGCAGCATCCGCCACCTGCCCGGCGGCATCGACGAGTACCTGCGCCTGCGCCGGCGGGGCACCGCCCCCCCCGCCCCCACCCCCACGCGGGCCACCGCGGCGGCCGCCCCCTCGGAGTCCCCCGGCCTGTCGGGCGCCGAGCGGCGGGCCGCGCAGAAGGAGGCGGCCTCGATCGAGCGGCGTCTGGATCGGTTGAGCGGCGAGATCCAGGGTCTGCACCAACGGATGGCCGATCACGATCAGAGCGATTACGTCGGTCTGCAGGAGCTGACGGAGGAGCTGCGGCGGTTCGAGGGCGAGACGGCCGTCCTGGAGGAACGGTGGATGGAGTTGTCGGAACTGGTCGGCTGAGGGGCGGCGCTCATGGGCACCGTCCGCATCGCGGCGCGCGGGCCGTTTCATCATCGGGCGGCGCTCGCCCTGTTGGCGGCCCATGCCATCCCCGGGGCCGAGCGGGTCGACGGCGCCACCTATCGGCGCGTCCTGGCGATCGCCGGCCGACCGGCGGGGGTGCGCATCACGTTCGACGCGGGCGGGGTGAGCGTCGGCGCGGATCGGTTGCCCGCCGACCTGGCCACGACCGTCGCGTCGATCCGCCGCTGGCTCGATCTGGACACCGACCCGGCGGCGGTCGCGCGCACGCTTGGCGGCGACCCGCTCATCGGCCCGCTGGTCGCGCGCCGGCCGGGGTTGCGTCTGATCGGTCACCCGGATGAGTTCGAGGCGGTCGCCACCACCGTGATCGGCCAGCAGGTCTCGCTGGCCGCCGCGCGCACCTTCGCCGGCCGCCTGGTTGACGCTCATGGCACCCCCTGCGCCGACCTGCGCGCATTTCCCGGGGCGCCGACCCTGGCGCGACTCGGCCCCGAGGCGCTGCGCGCGTGCATCGGCCTGACCCGCGCCCGCGCGCGGACGCTGCACGAGGTGGCCCGACGGTGGGCGGACGGACCGGTGCTGAGAGGGCGCTCGGCCGCCGACGCTCGCGCGCTGTTGCTGGGGATCCCCGGGGTCGGACCGTGGACGGCCGATTACCTGTTGGTGCGCGCGCTGCAGCATCCGGACACGTTCGTGGCCGGCGACCTGGTGGCTCGCCGTGCGCTCGGGCTCGATCGGGCGGGCGCCGAGGAGCGCGCGGGGGCCTGGGCGCCCCATCGCGCCTATGCGCTGGTGCATCTGTGGACCGAGGCCGCCTACCTCTGAGGCGGCCCGGGTCACCCGCCTGCCGGCGTCGCGGCACGGGTCGCCGCGTGTGGGTGCGCCGGCGGCTACAGTGGCGCCCATGACACATCACGAGAAGCCACAGGTGGAGATCCCCGAGGGGGATCCCTCCTTCGAGTTGGAAATCGACGACATCACCGTCGGCGAGGGCGATGAGGCGACCGCCGGCCGGGTGGTCGAGGTGCACTACGTGGGGGTTGCCTGGTCGACCCGTCGTCAGTTCGACGCCTCGTGGGACCGCGCCGAGACCTTCAAGTTCGGCCTGGGCAAGGGGCAGGTGATCGCCGGTTGGGATCAGGGCGTCGCCGGCATGCGCGTCGGTGGGCGTCGGCGGATCACGATCCCGCCGCGTCTGGGTTACGGCAAGCGCGGCGCCGGCAACGTGATCAAGCCCGACGAGACCCTGGTCTTCGTCGTCGACCTGATCGGCGTGCGCTGAACGTTCGTCTGGGCGGGTGAGGTCGGTGGGCGCCGGCGGTTAACGCGACGCCCACCGGTGACACTCAGTGGCCGAAGACCGGCACCAGCACCGCGCGCGCCAGCACGTGGAAGGTGGCGTTGAAGCCGACATAGGCCGGGGTGCTGTTCGCGTCGGGGCCCAGGTTGGCCGTGTCGAGCGCGTGCACCGCGAAGTAGTAGCGGTGCGGGCGGTCGCCCTGGGGCGGGTACGCGCCGCCGTATCCCCGGGTGCCGTAGTCGTTGCGGGGCTGGAAGGCCCCGGCGGGAATGCCGGAGCCGTCCGGGGCGCCGGCGCCGCGCGCCAGCTCGGTGACCGAGGCCGGCACATCGCCCAGCACCCAGTGCCAGAAGCCGCTGCCGGTGGGCGCATCCGGGTCGAAGCAGGTGATCAGGTACCCGGCGGTCTCGGCCGGTGCTCCCGACCAACGCAGGTGGGGCGACACGTTCTCCCCGCCCAGTCCATCGTGGATGAAGGTGGACGCCAACGTCTGCCCCTCGGCGACGTCGTCGCTTTCCAGCGTGAATGACGGCACCGCCGGCAGGAGCTCATAGGGGCCGGGCGCCACGGGTCGTTCCAAAGACATGCGGTTCTCCCAACGGTCGAATCCACCGGCCAAGCCCGCCGCGTGTCGCGGCCACGATCACCGCATTGGGCGACGGAATCGGACACAGTCCTACCTCCATCAGTCTCCCACGATTCACCCGCATCGCGCCACGAGAAACGCCGTCGGTCCGGTGCGCCGCTCTGGCGAAGGGGCCGTCGCGCGGTTAGCGTGCCGGGGTTATGTTCAGACGCATCGCGATCGTCAACCGTGGCGAACCGGCCCGGCGCGTGATTCACGCCGTCCGTGAGCTGGCCCATGAACGAGGGGACGATCTGCGCACGATCGCCCTGCACACTCCGGCGGAGCGCAGCGCGCGTTTCGTGCGCGAGGCCGACGAGGCCTGCCAGATCGGCCACCCGGGCTGGGCGAACCCGTACCTGGACCACCGCGAGCTGGAGCGGGCCCTGCGCGCGTGCCGGGCCGATGCCGCCTGGGTCGGATGGGGTTTCGTGGCCGAGGACCCGGACTTCGCCGACCTGTGCGCGCGGATCGGGGTGACGTTCATCGGCCCCTCCGGCGACGTGATGCGCCGCTTGGGCGACAAGATCGCCGCGAAGCTGGCCGCCGAGCAGGTCGGTGTGCCGATGGGTCCGTGGTCTCGCGGTCCGGTGGACGACGTGGCCGCCGCGCGCGAGCACGGCGCGCGAATCGGCTATCCCCTGATGATCAAGGCCGCCGCCGGCGGCGGTGGGCGCGGCATCCGGCGGGTTGACTCCGAAACCGAGTTGGCGGGGGCCCTGGAACGGGCCCGCGATGAGGCGCGGCGTTCCTTCGGCGACGACCGCGTGCTGATGGAGGGGCTGATCGACGGGGGCCGCCACGTCGAGGTGCAGGTGATCGCCGACGCGCACGGCAACGCCTGGGCGCTCGGGGTGCGCGACTGCTCCGTGCAGCGGCGCGGCCAGAAGCTGATCGAGGAATCGCGCTCCCCGGTGTTGCCCGCCGAGCGGGAGCGCCGGCTGCGCGAGAGCGCGGTCGAGCTGGTGCGCGCGGTCGGTTACTGCGGCGCCGGCACGGTCGAGTTCCTCTATCGCCCGGCCAGCGACACGCTCTCGTTCCTCGAGGTGAACACCCGGCTGCAGGTTGAGCATCCGGTGACCGAGCAGACCACCGGCGTCGATCTGGTCAAGCTGCAGCTGCATGTGGCGGCCGGCGGTCGGCTGGAGGGCGATCCGCCGCCCACCCGCGGGCACGCGATCGAGGCGCGGGTGAACGCCGAGGACCCCGAGCGCGGTTTCGCGCCGGCGCCGGGGCGGGTGGTGCTGATGAGCCTGCCCACCGGGCCGGGTATCCGGGTGGACACCGGGGTGGGGGAGGGCGATGAGATCCCCCCCGAATACGACTCGATGATCGCCAAGGTGATCGCGTGGGGCGCCGACCGGGACGAGGCCCGCTCCCGGCTGCGCCGGGCGCTGCGCGAGTTGACGGTGGTGATCGACGGCGGCGTCACCAACCGCTCGTTCTTGATCGACCTGTTGGAGCGCCCCGAGGTCGTGTCGGGCGACGCCGACACCGGCTGGCTCGACCGTCTGGGCGTGCAGGGCGAACTGATCGGCGCGCATCAGGCCGATCTGGCGTTGGTGCTCGGCGCGATTTTCGTCGATCGGGCCGAGGAGGATCTGGAGCGCGAGCGGTTTTACGCCAGCGCCCGGCGTGGGCGGCCCCGCAGCGCCCATCGGATCACCCGTACGGTCGACCTGCGCCACCGCGGTCAGGCGTACCGCCTGTCGGTCGCGCGCACCGGGCCGACCGACTACCGGGTGTCTCTGGAGGACGGTCCGGCGGTCGATGCGCGCCTGGAGCCGTTGGGCCGGTTCGAGTGGCGGGTGTCGCTGGCCGGACGCACCCACCGGGTGGTGAGCGTCTCTCAGGCGCCCGATCTGTTGGTGGAGGTCGCGGGGGAACTGCACCGGCTCTCGCGCGATGAGGGCGGCCTGGTGCGGGCTCCCGCCCCCGCGCTGGTGGTGGCGTTGACCGCGGCGGTGGGCGATCGGGTGAGCGCCGGCGATTCGGTGGCGGTGCTCGAGAGCATGAAGATGGAGACCGCCCTGGGGGCGCCGTGCGACGGCACCGTGGCGGAGATATTCGCCAGCGAGAACACCCAGGTGGATGCCGGTGCCCCCCTGTTGCGCATCGAACCCGACGGTCGCGAGAGCGCCCCGGTGGTGGAGCGCGCGCGGGTCGACCTGAGCGCCCTCGGGCGTCCGGTGGCGGTCGATCCGCGCGAGCGCGCCGGGCAGATCCTCGAGGCGATGCGCAGCCTGGTGCTGGGTTACGACATCACCGGCGCCGAGGCCCGCCGTCTGGTGGATGACCTGCGCGTGGTGCGCGAGCGGCTCCCGGCGGACGATCCGGTGCTGTTGGCGGGCGAGCTGGACGTGCTGGGCGTGGTGGCCGATCTGGCGGATCTGTGGCGGGCGCGCCCGTCGCCGTTCGCTGACCCGGGTGACGAGTCGGTTCACAGCCCCCGCGAG
>DAOKZF010000024.1:5120-13564 GCA_035325785.1 Miltoncostaeaceae bacterium | reverse complement strand
CCCGCCTCGCGGGCGACCCGTTCGGCCAGCGTCGCCAATTCCATCGCGTGCCTGTTCACTGTGCGCCTGCTCCCTGGGTGCGCGGGGTGAGATGGGTGATGATCGGCGCGAAGGTCACATCGGGCGCCTCCAGGAACGGGAAGCGCCCCACTCTCGGCAGCGACACGACCGGTCGATTCCCCAGGACGCGTCGCAGGCGCGCAACGGCCGCCGGCGGGGTGAGAGGATCGCGTTCGCCGATCACCGTCAGGACGGGCACGTCGATGGTCGCGGCGTCGCGCAGCGCTCCGTCGCGCAGGCCGGACGACGCCCACGCGGTGAATGCCCGCAGGTCCGCCCGGCCCAACCGTGCGACCGCGTCCTCCAACAGCCGTTCCTCCACCCCGTCGCTGGGGATGCCCGTCGGGTCGCCGACCACCGCGAGCAGGCGGGCGCGCCGCGCCGGGGCGTTGTGCTTGACGCGGGTGATCGCCCCATAGGCCAGCAACCGGCCGACCACCGGTACCGCTAACAGATCGTGGATGGAACGCGGGGCATGCCTCCCCCACGGAACGACCATCGGTGCCAGCAGCGTCAACGAACGGACCGCCCCCGGAACCTCGACGGCCAGCCGGAGGGCCACCTGAGCGCCCAGCGAGTGACCGATGATGTCCACCGTGCCCAGGGCCGCGATCCACGGGGCCAGCGCGGTGGCGTGAGAGGCGCTGCTCACCGGGCGACGCGGGCGCGGTGCGTCGCCGCTGCCCGGGAGATCCGGGGCGTACACGCGGCGTCCGGCGCCGGCCAGCGCGTGCGGCAGCCGGCCCCACGATTCCTTGAAGCCGCCCAGCCCGTGCAGCAGCACGACGGGGGGGCCCTCTCCGAGGGCGGTGTAGGGGAGGCGCTTCACCGCTGCTAGCCTAGACGGCGTGAGCCAAGAACTTGATCTGGTCGCCCCGCGCGGTTACTGCGCCGGCGTCGACCGGGCGATCGCGACCGTGGAACGGGTGCTCGAGCAGGAGGGCGCGCCCGTGTACGTGCGGGGAGAGATCGTCCACAACAAACATGTGGTGTCCTCCCTGCGCGCCAAGGGGGCGATCTTTGTCGCCAGCGAGAGCGAGGTGCCCGAGGGCGAGACGATCATCCTGTCCGCCCACGGCGTCGCGCCGGAGGTCCGTCGGGTGTGCGAGGAACGTAACCTGCGCGTGATCGACGCGACCTGTCCGCTGGTGAGCAAGGTGCACGCCGAGGTGCGCCGGTACGTCGCGCGCGATCTGACCGTCCTGCTGGTCGGTCACACCGACCACGACGAGGTCATCGGTACCCGGGGCGAGGCGCCCGAGCATGTGATCGTGGTGCAGGACCTCGAGGATGCCCGCACCGTCCAGGTGCCGGACCCCGAGCGGGTCGCCCTGACCACGCAGACCACCCTGTCGATCGACGACACGGCCGAGATCGTGGCCGAGTTGGAGCGGCGTTTTCCGGCTCTGCGTATGCCGGCGTCCAGCGACATCTGTTACGCCACCCAGGGGCGTCAGGACGCCGTGCGCAACGCGGTGACCAACGGCGCCGATCTGGTGTTGGTGGTCGGATCGAAGAACTCCTCCAACTCCAACCGCATGGTGGAGGTGGCCGAGGCGGCCGGCCTGATCGGTCACCTGATCTATGACGCCTCCGAGATGGACCCCGCGTGGTTCACCGGCGTCAAACGAGTGGCGCTGACCGCCGGTGCAAGCGCGCCGGAGGTGCTGGTGCGCGAGGTGGCCGAGGCGCTGGTCGCGCGCGGCTACGTCCGCGGCGGCGAGAACCGCCAGAGCTCCGAAGGGGTGGTGTTCGCCCTGCCGCGCGAGCTGCGCCCCTGAGAACCGAGGCATCCGGTCGCGGCCGGATGCCTCGATGCCCGTGCCTCAGACCGCCGGAGCGAAGTCCGCGTCGATCACCGTCGGTTCGTCGATCGTGACGCCCCGCGGGAGGCGCCGCTGCAGTTCCTCGGCGTCCAGCGCGTAGCGCGGGTCGATCTCCACGTCGACCGGCTCACCGCTCTCGTCGCGGCGCACCCGTCCCCCGCCCGCCTCGATCCAGGCCGCGTTGCGGCGGTTCACCGCGCGCCGGGCGCTCTCGGGGGAGTCCGCTCCGTCGGCGTTCTTGATCGGCGCGAACTCCTCCTCGCGGCGCGCCTCGACGGCGATCGTCCGGCGGGCGTGGGCGAGCGCGTCGAAGAGGAACGTCTCGAACTTCACGGCGTTCGGCTCGTCGGGGACGACCGGTCGGTCGGCGTCGTCGACGTGCTCCACCCGCTTGAGGGCGCGATGGTGCATCAGCGTGAGGCTTCCGTCGGTCAGCCGCTGGGCGAACCGCAGCTGGATGCAGTGCACCGCGATCGATCCGGCCCAGAACACCAACTCGCCGTCCGCGGTGCGCGCGCCCGCCAGCTCGTCCGGAAGATCGCTGTATTCGACCACCCCGGGGAGGCCGTCCACGTGGGCGATCACCCCCATCCGCTCCTCCGGCGACAGCTTGCGGACCACCACCGAGGACATGTCGGCCTCGGCGAGCGCGTGGTGGCCGAGGAACTCCGGCCGGCAGCAGCGCACCAACGGGTTATCGACCTGGTAGGTGAAGAGGGTCTCGATGTCGGCGTCGACCATCTCGTCCAGGGCGCCCGCGCGGCGCAGCGCGTTCAGCAGGCCGCCGTGGCCGTCGGGCGACAGCGCCAACCGGTCGGGCTCCTCGCGCAGGAGCGCGCCGCTGCACGCGTCGACCGCCGGCAACGTGCCCTGAACCACGAAGCGCACCGATTCGGGCGGCAGGCCGTAGTGGGCGTTGGCGGCGAAGATGGCGCGCGTCTCGGCGTCGTTGGTGGGGGAGGTCAGGATGTAGAGCGGCAGCGGCGCGCCGTAACGCGTCCGCAGAGCGGCGATCGTCGTGCAGTGCTGCCAGAACAGGGTGCGTCGGGTGATCGGCAGGAACGGGAAGTCGCCCTTCGGCCCGGGGAAACCGAGCCGGCTGCCCTGCCCCCCGGCCAGCAGCACCGCCGCCACCCGTCCCTCGCTCAGCATGCGTCGGCCGGCGTGGCGAGCATCCTGTTCGCGTTGCTCATCGTCCGCCGTCTCCGGCAGACGGATGAAGTCGGCCGCGTCGGCCGGGGTCACCTCACCCAGCGTGCGGGGACCGGCGGTTCGCACCAACCGATCCACCAATCGCGCGATCAGGTCGAGGTCCACCTCGCGCAGCTGGCTCGCCAGGTGGTCGGCGTCCTCGCGGGGCAGTCGTTCGAGCGCGGCGCACAGGTGCTCCTGACCCGTACGCATCAGCTCGTGTGTGAGTTCTACATGCCGGGTCGAAGCGCCACCTTTGTTACCCCCTGAACGCGTTCGGCCATCAGGCGATAGGCCTCAGAGGCATCTTCCAAGCGAAGTACATGCGAGATCATCGGTGCCGGATCAATCACGCCTCGCTCGGCCAAGTTAAGCAACTCCTCAAAGTATGCCCGACCGGGAACCAGGCCACCGGTCACCGAGATGTTACGCAGGAACTGGTCACGCCAATCCAGCGCCGGGGTGTGCCCGGTGAAGTGGTCCATCCCCAGGCAGGCGATCGTGCCTCCGGCGCGCACGCAGGCATGGGCGGCGGCCATCGACTCGGCGCCGGAAATGGTGTCGACCACCACGTGCACACCCTGTCCGCGGGTCTGCTCGCGCACCAGCTGGCGGATCTCGTCCGGGTCGCGCGATTCGATCACACCGCTGGCGCCCAGTTGGCGCGCGGTCGCAAGCCGGTCGGCATGATGGCCCAGGCAGATCACCGCATCGGCCCCTTTGGCCTTCGCCCCGTGGACCGCCGCCAGACCGACGGCGCCATCGCCGATCACGACCACGGCCTCGCCGGCGTGGGTCCGCGCGCGGGTCAGGCCGTGCCAACCGGTGGACATCACGTCGACGATCGGGAGCAGCGACATGATCCGGTCCGGGTCGGACAGGCTTTCGGGGATGCGATGAAGGGTGGTGTCGGCCAACGGCACGCGCACATATTCGGACTGGGCGCCCTGAACCGCGCCGCCGTGGCGCCAGGTGCGCGGGGCCCAGCCGAACAGCGACCAGCGCTCGCAGGACGAGGACAGCCCCTCCCGGCATGCGGGGCACTCACCGCAGGCGACCGATACCGACGACAGCACGCGGTCGCCGGGCGCGAAACCGGTCACCTCTGGGCCGACCTCCTCCACCACACCGACGAACTCGTGTCCCAGACGCGAGCCGGGGGTGAAGCCGAAGGCCTCCCCGAGGTTGAAGATGTGCAGGTCGGATCCACACACGGCGGCGGCCTCGACGCGCACGATCGCGTCGGCGGCATCCTCGATCGCGGCGTCGGCGACCTCCTCAATGCGTACGTCTCCGTTGCCGTGGAAGGTCAGTCCACGCATGGGGGTGGTCCTTTCGCTGGGGGCTGCCGCGGCCGCCGTAGATCATTCACGATGTGCGCGGCTCGCGCGCGTTTTGCTGGCCCATCGGCTGCGGCGGAGGCGACCGGGATGAGCGTGGGCGGGTGGCCAAGCCGTCGGTGCGCCCCTTCGTGATGGGCGTCCGGCGGTGTGCGGATGCGTTCGCCGTGATTCTACGGGTCGCCCGCGAGGGCACCCGGACGGGGCGGATCAGGCGCGGAGAGTCAGTCCGCTGCGGGTGAGGGCCGCCTCGTGATCCATGAGCATCCCCACCCAGAACGGCCCGAATTCGCCGTAGCGGGTGGTGGTCTCGTCGAAGCGCATCTCGTAGACGATCTCCTTGATCGCCGTCGCGTCGTCCGACAGCAGCGTGACGCCCCATTCCCAGTCGTCCAAGCCGGTTGCCCCGGTGATCAGCTGAAGGATGCGCCCGGCATAACGACGGCCGACCACGGCGTGCCCGCCCATCAGGCGTCGGCGGTCCTCAAAGGGGAGGGCGTACCAGTTGTCGTCGGCCAGGCGTCGCTTCGACATGGGATAGAAGGCGAGCAGGCGTTTGCTGGGCAGCCGGGGGTGGAGCTTCGCCTTGGTGTACTGGGCGATCCGCTCGCGCCAGGCGGCCAGCTGTTCCTCGACGTCGTCCGCGCCCTTCGCCTCGAGCCGGGCCCGTTCCTCATCCTCGCTCGACATGTACTCGCTCACCTCCGTGAGCGAGAAGAATGAGTCGACGACGCTCACCTGATCGCCGGTCAGGGCCTTCACCAGCACGTCAAGTCGGTCGAGATCGGGTGAAATCGCCATCACGCCCAGGTCGGCGCCGCCGCCGAGCACCGAGAACGTCAGCGCCTGGTTCGGTTCGTCGGCGACGAACGCGCGCAGCGCGTCGCGCATCGGATTGCCGTCGCTCCCGCGCACGCAACGCAACAGCAGATGGGTGACCCCCCAGCCGGTGGAGGGGTGGAGTGGCTGTCCGCGCTCAGCCACGGACAAACCGGTAGAGGGAGCCGGATGCGATCACCAGCAGCTCCCCGCGTGCGTCTTCGCCGAACGAGGTCACCCCGTTGAGTCGCGTGCCCAGGGTGTTGGTGATTTCCCTCACGTCACCGGGATGTGGTCCGGCGCGCATGGTCCACGTCCTCCCCGAGCAGAAGTCCGCGTAGACGTAGCGTCCGTTCAGCGCCGGCACGCGGCTGCCACGGTAGACGTGGCCTCCGGTCACCGAGCAGTTGCCGCCGTCGTGCCCGTATTCGGCCACCGGCATGGTCGGGCGACGGCCGCGCACCGGTCCGCCCCCGGGGTACGGGTGGCGGCCCTCGAAGGCGTTCCAACCGAAGTTCGTTCCGGCGCCGGTGCCGGCCGGCAGGAAGTCGATCTCCTCCCAGTCGCCCTGCCCCACATCGCCGATCCACAGGTCGCCGCGGGTGCGGTCGAACGAGAACCGCCAGGGGTTGCGCAGCCCGTGGGCGAAGATCTCGCGCCGCTGTCCGGTTGCGCGAAACGGGTTCCCCGCGGGAATGGCGTAGGGGCGCCCGGCGGATCGACGGTTCACGTCGATGCGCAGCAGCTTGCCCAGCAGGGTGTTCAACCGCTGCCCGGAGCCCTGCGGGTCGCCGCCGCCCCCACCGTCGCCCGTGCCGATATAGAGAAAACCGTCCGGGCCAAAGGCGAGGTTGCCGCCGTTGTGGTTGGCCTCCGGTTGGGGGATGGTCAGCAGGACCCGCCCCGAGGCGGTCGCCACACGGCCGTTCGTTCCCCGGCGGAACTCCACGATTCGCGTGTTGCCGGCCCGGTCGGTGAAGTTCACGAACAGGCGGCCGTTGCGGGCGTATCCGGGGTGGAACGCGAGTCCGAGCAGGCCGCGCTCCCCTCCGGTCGAAATCCGGTTCGCGAGATTGAGGAAGGGGCGTTCCGGGCCGCCGCTGGCGGGAATCGTGGTGATCCGGCCGTCCTGGTGCACGATGTACAGGCGGTTCGCCTGACCCGGGGCGGTGCTCACCAGCAGGGCGTCGCCCAAATTGGGCTGAACCAAGGCCACGCGCACGGATCGGTCCTGCTGCTGCACCGCGGCCGTCGCCGATTGACCGGACGGTGACTGGCCGCCGACGCACCCAACCATCAGGGCGGCCGCGGTCCCGGCGAGCGCCAATCGGAGGGCCCGCAGCGGTCGCGCTCTGCCCGCCACGACCGTTAGGAGGCGGCGACCGGGTCGATCACCGGCTGAACCGCGCGGCTCACGGTGACCGGCAACAGCCGCACGAAGGCGTTCAACTCGGCCGAGCTTGCTCCGCCGACGATGCCGCGGGCCAAGCGCTCGAGCACCGCCAATTCGCGAGGGCCGAGTTCGTCGGCCACCGGGGTGAGGGCGTCGACGAGGTTTTTTCTCAGGTCCTCGTCGAGGATGCCGAAGGTCTCGAGGAGCTCTGCAGGGATCTCAGACATACGCGGATTATCGCACAGCGACCGGACAGCGGTGATTACGACCCGGTTGGTGCAGGGATCGGGTCGCCGGTCAGCGAAACACCGTGTACCGACACGTGGGGGCAACGATGGTCTGGTTGATGGTCGCGATGGTCACCGCACTCGTGGCGGCCTGGTCGGTGTGGGACCTCGCTCGCCCGGGGCGCGCCACGCGCGCGGGGCTGCTCGCCCTGTGCTCCGTCGGCGGTCTGGGCCTCCTTGCGCTGGCCGGTCTGGCGCTGCAGGCCGAGGCCTCCGGTGCGGCTCTGATCGCCGCCGCGGCGGCCGTGCCGCTGATCGGCGGCCTCTCCCGCATGCCGGCTGCCGAGGGCCGGGCGGTACCCGTCACCGCCGACGGGCTGGCGGTTCCCCCGGAGGAGGAGACGCAGGCGGCGTCGGTGGAGCCGGCGGCCGCGGAGGGTCGGGCGGCCTGAGCCGCGGGTCACCCGGCCGGCCGGTCAATCATCGCGCGAGCGCGCGCACGATGCGCTCGCGCGTGGTGCGACCATCGAGCGACGCGGGTTCGCGGCCGATCTCGCGGGCGATGCGCAGCCCCTCCATGATCATCTCCGTCGCCCGCTCCACCGACAGCGGACGGCAGCGCAGCCCGAACTCCTCCATCGGTGCGATCACCTCTCGTCGCAGCCGTTCGGGGGCCATGTCGGGCAGGAAAAACGCCTCCTTGACCGCACCGTGCAACTCGGCGATATCAATCAGGACGATCAACGGCGCAATGCGACCGTCCTCTTTGTCGATTGACACGATCACCTGACGTTGGTCGGGGGCGTCCGCGGCCAGCGTCGACCATGCCGCCGCCGGGCGGGCGCTCAGCAGTCCGGCGACCGCCGGCGAATGCGGGGTGGAGTGCGGCCGGGTGAGCTCCAGGGCGCGCGCGGCCAGGGGGTGTGGGGCGACGGCCGCGAATGCCAGACAGGCGTTGCGCTCCCGCTCTCCGCCGGCCGCGAGCCCGCTGATCAGCGCGTCGGCGTCCTCGTCGGAGAAGGACTCAAGCAACCCCTCCAACAACGATTCGACCAAACAGGAGCGTCGCAGCGTTGCCACCTGGTCGGCCACCAGCGCGCGGCCGTCGGGGGTCGGCTCCACATCGATCAGGGCCAGGCGGGCCCGTGTCAGGGCGGCCTCGCCATCCATCGCCGCACCCAGGTCGGCCAGGCACAGGGCAACATCGGCGTGCTCGGCCGCCGCGATGCGCGCCAGGCCGGCCTCCACCCAGCGCCGAGCCCGCACATCGTCGCCGGCCCGTCGCGCGATCACCGCCGCCTCGTACCAATCCTCCGGGTCGCCCGAGCCGCCGGAGATCAACGCGCGCCACGCGTCCTGAACGCGCCCGGCGCGCGCCAGAGCACGCGCCAGGGCCCGTCGCGCGGCCGGCACCCGCTCGGGCAGGTGATGCCGCAGGAGGGTCAGCAACTGTTCCTGGGCCGCGGCGGCCTCCTCCGGGCCCGCCACGGCGCCGCCGGGCACCGTCGGCACCCCGGAGGCGGCCAGGACCCACAGCGCATCCTCCCCGGGCAGTTCGAGCCGGCCCGCGGCACGGGCCCGGGCAAGC
>DAOKZF010000024.1:0-5110 GCA_035325785.1 Miltoncostaeaceae bacterium | reverse complement strand
CCCGTTCGAGGCGGTCCGCCTCACGCTCGGTGAGGTGACTCCAATCGGTGCCGCGCGGACCGACCCAGCCCAGGTGGCATTCGAACCCGCCGGAGTCGAGCACCTGGGAAATCGGCCGGCCCGCCGACCGGAATGCCGTCGGGTTGTCGGCACACACCTGCAGGACCAGGGTAGAGATGCGGGTGAACGCCGGCGCATCACGACCATCGTTCGGGCCGGAATCGGAGAGCGCCGCGCGGGCGCTCTGCACGAGGGCGGCCTCATCGTCCATTCGCCGAGAGACGGATGCGAGCGCGCGAACGTGCAGCAGGCCGGCGACCGGATCATCGATCGTCACCGCCACGAGGTCTCCGACGCGCACGCCCGCCGGCAGTTCCAACGTTCGTCCGACCCCGAGCGCCGCCAGGAGACCCAGGTCGGGTTCCACGTCGATTCCGCCCGCCGCGATGTCCTCGTCCTCGACGGCGGTCGTCAGCTGGACGCCGCCGAGGGCCTGGCTAGCCGACCATCCTCCAGTTCGATCACCCGCAGGTCGTCCCGCAGGGCGCGCCGAACGGCGCTCACCGGATTGCGGGCCCGCCTTGCGCCCTGGGCGCGCAGGTCGGCGGCGAGTTGTTCGATCGCCATCGGCGTTCGGGTGAGTGCCGCCAATGCGGCATCCGCGATCCGACCCATGACTCGAGGATAGCGGCCGGGGGCGCCGGCATCCGCGCGGCTCGAGCGAGGGGGCCGAAGACGCAAAATACCCACGATTTCTGTCATTAACCGCGTTGCGAATCATCGCGACGACTTGCGCAGTGCCCTGTTGCAGCCGAGAATCGAGCAATGGCGCCATACTCGTTCCCGTTCCGCGTCCTCGCAGCGGCCCGCGAGGCCCACGGCTCGTGACCGAGAACGTCGACCTGTGTCCCTCGCGTCTGCTCTCGGTGTCGTCCGCCGCGCGACTGGTCGGGGCGAGCCCGTCGTCGCTGCGCGCGTGGGCGAGCGCCGGCGAGATCCCCCACCTGCGCACGCCCGGCGGGCATCGACGGTTCGATGTCGACGAGTTGACCGCGTGGCTCGCCGCCCGCGGGGGCACGCTGCCCGCCGCCGCCGAGCGCCCGCCCGAACTGGTGCCCTCGCGGATTCCCGCCGAACCCAAGCTCGCTGCGCTCGTGCGCGCCTCCGGCGCCCAGATCATGCGCGAATTCGAGCGGCGGATGTCGTTCGATCCGACCGCGCGCCGGCGCCTCACGGCCGGAAAGAAGGGGCGTGCCCACGATTCGCTCGAGTGCCTTGCGGATGGTTTGGAGGCCGGTGACCTGGGCGACTGCTTCCGCGATGCCGAGTGGGAGGGATTCCGTGCCGGCGCGGGTGGTCAGCCCGGCGAGAATGTGATCGTCTCGGCCCTCGCCCTGCGGGCGGCTGTTGGGCGGGTCGTTCACGACCAGAGCGATATCGGTCCCGCGGCGCAGCGCTCGTTGGATCGCGTGCTGGACCGACTGGTGGTGCGGGTCGCCGCCGGTTACGCGGACGGGATCACGCGCCGAGCACTGCCGGCCGATCGCTGAGATGATGGATTCGTCGAGGAGCGGCCCGCGCCACGTGGAGAACGACTGGTTGTCGATATCGGCGGCCGCTCGGGCGCTGGGCGTGAGTTCGAGCACCCTGCGCCTCTGGGCCAGCGAGGGGCGCATTCCGCACGTGCGCACGGCCGGTGGCCATCGCCGCTTCGATCCCGAGACGCTGCGCGAATGGCTGGTGCACCAACCCGTTCGTGACACGCGTCCGACCCGGCGCGCGGTGGCCCGACTGGAGCGTGCGCCGGAGATCGCCGCCGTGCTGCGCGCCCGAGTCGAGGACATCACGGAACTGGTGATGGAGGTGGTGGAAGGGCCCGCCGAGGCGGCGTTTCACCGGTTGACGCCCCACGAGCGGGTGGCCGCGGTTCGCGGGTGGATCGACCTGCTCGCCGACGCGTTCGTCTCCGGCAGCCTGGCCGAGGGGCTCGCCCGGGCCGGCGCGTACGGACGTGGTCACGGCGTCGCCGGTTCATCGGCCGATGTGACCCTCGGCGGCAGCCTCGCCCTGGAGCGGGCGGTGGAGTGGTCGTTGCGCGACGACGACGGCGGGTTGAGCGTCGAGCAGCGTCAGTTGGTGGCCAACGCGTTGGGTCGAATGACCGCCCGCGTCGCGGGGGCATGGGCGGTTGCGATCGCCGGGCGAGCGACCGTTCGACGCTGACCGGCCGGGAGCGTCAGGCCTCCTCCGAGGGGGCATCGGAGGCACGCTCACCCCGCTCCGCCGCGCGACGCAGGCGCTCACGGGCGGCATCGATGGCGGCCGCCGGGTCATCGACCGGAGCGGCGGTTGGGGCGAGGGGTTCCTCCGGCGGGGCGACCGCCGGAGCCGAGGGTGCATGGAAATGCCCGGTCGGCTCTGGGCTGGCCGCCCGGTCTCGCATGGCGGCGAGTCGCCGTCGGCGTCGCTTCCTCCACGCGGCCAACAGGGCGCGGGCCCCCAGAGAGGTCAACCCCGACACCGCCGTGCGTTTCCAGGCCATCGATCACCCCGCCTCGTCGCGAACGGCCCCCATCGTACGCACCCGGTCGGACCATCACCCACCGAACGGGCGCCGTTGCTATACTCCCGCGTCTGCCGGGGCCCGATTGGCCTCGGTGCGCTCGCATGCCGCAACCCTCTGGAGGCCCAGGATCACCGCTTACGAGATCATGATCATCCTCAATCCCAGTGCGGAGGAGGAACAGCGGCAGGAGATCCTCGACAGGGTCCAGCAGCTGATTCGCGATGGCGGCGGCGTCGTCGAGCACGTTAACGACTGGGGCCGACGGAAGATCACCTTCCCGATGGAGAAGCACGCCGACGGCCAGTACGTCGTGATCACCTGCTTCGGCGACCCGGCGTCGCTGCCCGAGATCGAACGGATTCTCTCGATCAACAAGCACACGGTGCTGCGCTCCATGTTCATTCGTCTCAACACTCGCGAGGCCGAGCGGGCGATGGCCAACGGTGCCCCGGCGCCCGCCGACCCCGCCCCCGAGGGCGAGGGCCGCCCGCAGCGCGGCGGTCGCGGCGGCGGTCGCGGCGGCGGGCGTCCCCGCTAGACCGGAGCCCGACCGATGCCCGCCGACCTGAATCGCGTGACCCTTGTCGGTCGCCTCACCCGCGACCCCGAACTGCGCCAAACCGCGGGGGGCACGAGCGTGTGCTCCATGCGACTCGCGGTGACGTCGCGGACGAACCGGGGCGGCGAGTGGAGCGACCAGAGCAACTACTTCGACGTCACCGTCTTCGGTCGTCAGGCCGAGACCGCCGAGACCTACCTGAGCAAGGGACGGCGAATCGGCGTTGACGGGCGTCTCAGCTGGCGCGAATGGCAGGCCCAGGACGGCAGCAAGCGCCAGTCCGTCGAGGTGATCGCCAACGACATCTTTTTCCTCGATAGCCGCGGCGACAATGACGGCGGCGGCTATGGTGGCGGTCGTGAGCGCAGCGGGTGGGGCGGCGGTGACGTCCCGGCTCGCGGCGGCGGTCAGAACGTTCCGAACGACCTCGCCGTCGACACCAGCGACATGGCACCGCCGGCCGCTCTCGACGACGACGATATCCCCTTCTAGGCTGAGGTAGACACGACACGATGCAGGCGATCCTTCTCGATGAGGTCGAAGGGCTCGGCACCCCCGGGACGGTGGTGAACGTCGCTCGCGGCTACATGCGCAACTACCTCCAGCCGCGTGGTTTGGCGGAGGTCGCGACCCCCGGTCGCATCGCCGAAATCCGCCGCCGCGAGGAAGCGCGGATTGAGGCGGAGCGGAAGGCCGAGCAGCAGGCACGCGAGGTCGCCGATCTGCTGGGCCGCACGATTCTGACGCTCAAGGCGAAGGCCGGTGACGACGGGCGCCTGTTCGGCTCGATCACCGCCGCCGATGTCGCGACCGCGATCAGGGACGCCCGCGGCGTGAGCGTCGACCGGCACGCCATCACCGTCGAACCGCCGATCCGCGCGGTTGGCACCTACACTGTGCCGATCGATCTCGGCCCCGGTCTCAAAACCGAGGTCAAGACGATCGTCAGCCCGCTGATCGACTAGGCATTCCCCCCGACCGTACGGCCCTCCCCTCCGGAGGGCCGAAAAGCCATGCCTGAAACCGTCGCGCCGCCACAGAACATCGAGGCGGAAGCCATGCTGCTCGCGAGCATCATGGCCGTTGACTCCTACGCGGCGGAAGCCCTGGCGATGGTCGACGAGCACGACCTCTACCGCGAGGGCCACCGCGCCATCTACCGCGCGATCGACGGCCTGTTCAACCGCGGAGAGCCGATCGAGCCGATCACCGTGATCGAGGCGCTCACCAAGAGCGGCGAACTCGATGCCGCCGGCGGGCGGGTGGCCGTGCTCGAGTTGATGGAGACACCCTTCATCGCCGCGAGCTACAAGACCTACGCGGGGATGGTGCACGATGCCGCCGTCCAGCGACGGCTGCTGCGCGTGGGCCAGGAAATCGAGAAGATGGTGGTCCAGCGCGAGGGGGAGACCTCCGCGATGGTCCAGGGCGCCGAGACACTGGTCTACGAGCTCTCCCAGAAGGGGGTGCGCGGCGACTTCACGCGCGCGCGCGACCTGGTGATCGGTGGGCTGGAGCGCCTCACCAAGGCCGCGGAGGGCCCCGAGGGAATCCTTGGACTCCCCACCGGGTTCATCGACCTGGACGCCGTGATCGGGGGGCTGCAGCCGGGCAACCTGATCGTGGTCGCCGCCCGCCCATCGATGGGCAAGACCGCCCTCACCCTGTGCATCGCCGAGCACGCGGCCCTCAACGACGACCGCAGCGTCGCCGTGTTCAGCCTCGAGATGAGCGGCGACGAACTGATCCAACGTCTGCTGTCGTCCACGGCGATCGTGGACGCCGGCCGGATTCGCTCCGGGCGCCTCGCGGCGGAGGACTGGTCGCGGGTCGGACGGGCCGCCGATCGGCTCTCGGCCGCGCGTCTGTTCATCGACGACTCCGAGGGTGTCAGCCTAGGCGAGATGCGCACCAAGTGCCGTCGCCTCAAGAGCCGTGAGGGCCTGGACCTGCTGATCGTCGACTACATCCAGCTGATGGAGGGC
>DAOKZF010000023.1:1717-13633 GCA_035325785.1 Miltoncostaeaceae bacterium | reverse complement strand
GTGCAGCACCAGCATCACCAGCAGCACGACCACGATCATCGTGATCACCGCCGGCAGCAGGCGCCCAGCCCGTCGCAACCAGAACCGCACCAGGTCGATCCGCCCGGTCCTCCGGTGCTCGGCCAGCAGCAGGGAGGTGATCAGAAAGCCGCTGATCACCAGAAAGACATCCACCCCCAGGTATCCGCCGGGAAGCCACGCGGCGCCCAGGTGATAGACGACCACCGCGACGACCGCCAACGCCCGCAGGCCATCGACGCCGGGCATGTAGCGGATACCGGCGTGGCGGCCGGTCGTCACCGGCGAGGCCAACCCGGGAGGCGAGGCGGGCATCGGCGCATCATGCCAAGCGGATCGGGCGGACAGCGTCGCACGCCGGGGCGCCCCCACCGGGGGCTGCGATGCGTCCGTGCCCACCGCGCGCCGCCGGACGACCGGCGCAGAGAAACGACGACGACACCGCCTGGTCGCGCTCGCGCTGCTGGTCGCGGCGATCTTCGCGCTCGTCCTCGTGTTGATCTGGTGGAACACGCGCGGGCCGGGGCCGTCGGTCACCCCCGGGCACCGCCTGGCCTCACTGGCCGCCCCGGAGCCATTCGGCACCGGTCCGGCGCGCAACGAACGCTTCGCCTGGCCGGTCAAACCGTTTGACCGACCGCACGTGCTGCGGGCCACCTTCGGCGAGCCCCGCGGCATCAAGATGGGTGGAGCTCCCCGGGATCCGGGTCCTCAGCGGGCCCGCTACCTGAACCGCATGGGGCAGCTCACCCTCGGCCGGCGGTCGCTGCACACCGGGGTCGACATCGTCGCGGCCGACGGAACACCGGTCTACGCCCTGACCTCGGGCACCGCCCAGGTCGGAGGCCAGGGCACGGACCTGCACGTGATCGTCGGCGGCTTCGGCTACTGGCACCTCACCGACGCGGTGCCCGCCGGCAGCCCGGTGACCGCCTTCCGCACGATCATCGGCCGGGTGACCCCGGGGCAGGGGCACGTCCACCTGACGCGCTTCAACTCGATCGGCCCGCAGGACAACGTGCCCGGCGACCGGTCCGGCGACCCGGTGAACCCGTTGGTTGCCGGGGGTCTCACCCCGTACACCGATACCGCCGCCCCGCGCCTGGGCGGGCTGGTCGCCTTCGACGCCCACCAGAAGGCGGTGCCGCTGCACGCCATCACCGGCCCGATCGTGCTGGCCGTGAACGCCGACGACATCCAGAGCGAGGGCGGGACATCGGTCGGCCTGTACACGCTCGGCTACCAGGTGCTCGATTCGGCCGGCCGGACGGTCGTCGCGCCGCAGGACGTGCTGCGCTTCGACACGCTGCCCGACCGGACGGTCGCCGATCGGCTCTACACCGTCGCCTCCACCCGCGACCGCTTCCGCACCGACTTCTGGTATCGCCTGACCACCCGCAGCCCGAGCGACGACGGCTTCCTGCACGCCGAGCGGCTGTCACCGGGGCGTTACATCGTGCGGGTCAGCGCGGGCGATGCCCGCGCCAACAGCACCACGCGCGACTACCCGATCAGGGTCGGGCGGCCCTAACCGGCGCCCGAGCGCTCACGCGCGTGCCCGCCCCGGGGCTAACGCCGCAGGCCGTCCGGATGCCGATGCTCCGCCCCTCCCGATAGCCACACCAGACGCAGGGCCAGGGCGGTCGCGACAAGCAACGCCAGGATGCCGACGCCCAGCAGCACCCCGCGACGGCGCGCCGGTCCGCTCAGGCGGTAGTGGGCGCCGGACATGTCCGCGGCCCGCGCCAACTGCCCCTCAACGGCCGGATGATCGGGGTACAGGTCGCGCACCCGCTGCAGATCGGTGCGCGCATCCGCGGTATCGAGCGCCCACAGACGCGCGAGCGCCCGCCGATACAGGGAACCCACGGCCCCCTCGTCGTTCTCGATCCCCTGAGCGGCCAGCAGGGCCCGCACCGCGCCCGCCTGCTCCATGATCCCGCCGCCCTCACCGCGCAGCACGACGATGCCGCGCAGGTGGCCGAGATCGTCCACCACCGGGCCGCCGGAATCGCCGTGCTGCACATCCATCGACACCACCGTCGCCGCCCGCGGCGGATCGGCGAGCATCCCGGAACGCTCAATTCGCCCGTGACGCACCGCGGGGAAACCCTCCGGTCGGCTCGGGTCGTCCCACGCGTCCGCCCGGCCGAAGCCCAGCGACACCACCGGGGTGCCCGCGGTCAGGTCGTCGACCAGCGCCAGCGCGGGTGCCTCGGGGGCCCGGATCCTCAGCAGGCTCAGGTCGGCCCCGGTGGCGGTGCGTCGCACCGTCGCCGTCCAATGGCGCGGATCGTGCCGTTCCCCTCGCGCCTCGCTCTGGGTGACCCGCAGGCTCAGGACGCGCCCGCCCACCGCCACGGCGCCGGAGTCCTCCACCCAGCGGCGGGCCTCGGCATCGCCGATCGTCACCCCCTGCGCCCGCTGCCACTGCTGATACCCGATCCGCGCCATCGTGCGCGCCGACGGAGCCACCAGATGGGTGGCGCTCACCAGCCAACCGCCGGGAGAGACCGCGGTCGCGGTGCCGCGCTCCGACAGCGCATCGCCGCGCGGCACCTCCAGCACGAGACCGGAACGGGTGCGAATGCGCGGAATCCTCAGGGTGACGTCCACCCGGTACGTCGACGGCAACGCCAGCATCGTGGCGCGCGCCAGACGATCCCCGGCCAGATCCTCATCGGCCGCCCGCGCCGGAGAGAGGCCCGTCGACACCGACAGGAGGATGAGGACGCCGAGCGCCACCGTCAACGCCCACCGCGCACCGGGAATCCCCGCGGTGGGCGCCCGCTCGGTGAGCTCGGTCGTGGCCATCACCACAGGGTAGCCCGTCGCAGACCCCGGTCGGGGTGGCCCACCGCGCGCAATGGTGCAAGGCTTGAGGGCATGGATGCGCCGTCGACACCGACCGGAGGCGCCGCGCCGCCACGCCACATCGGCGCACGGATCCGCCCGGCGTGGGAGAGGCTCGCCGCCCCGACCCGCGACCCGCAGCCGTTCACACCGGCGCTCGTCGAGGGCCTGCCCGCCCGCGTGGTCCGCTGGCTGCGACGGGTGATCACGCCGGGAAGCCGACTGCTCACCGGCGCCCGAATCCGGATGCATGGTCGGATCAATATCGGCCGATGGCGGCCGTTCAGCGCCGATCAGATCATCGGCCCCGACGGGTTCATCTGGGCCGCGCGCGCCGGACGGGCGCCGCTGAGCATCCGCGGATACGACCGCTTCACCGACGGGCGGGGAGAAATGCGCTGGCGTCTGGCGGGCATCATCCCCGTGATGTCCGCCGCTGGCGACGACATCACCCGCAGCGCCGCCGGACGGCTGGCGGCCGAAATGCTGGTGATCACGCCGGCCGCCGCCCTGTCACCGGCCGTACGCTGGTCCGAGGTGGACGCGCGCACCGCTCGGGCGACCGTCACGCTCGGACCGTACCGGCACGAGATCACGCTCGAAATCGCCCGATCGGGGCAGGCGCGTCACCTCTCGCTGCCGCGCTGGGGCTCGCCCGACGGGGGCCCGCCCGGCGAGCATCCGTTCGAGGTGAGCTTCACCGACGAGCTCGAGGTGCACGGCCAACGCCTGCCGGGCGCGTTTCAGGCCGCGTGGCGTCATGCGGACGGCGGCGAGCCGATCGAGTTCTTTCGCGCGACCATCGACCGCGCGACGCTCTTCTGAAAACCCCGTGGGGCGATGTCCAAGCGGCACCGCCCCACCGTGTCCCGCCCGACCATCCGGGCGAGATCCCGCCTAGTGCCTGAAGTGACGCCGGCCGGTGACCACCATCGCGACGTCGGCGGCGTCGGCGGCCGCGAACACCTCCTCGTCGCGAATCGAACCGCCGGGCTGGATGATCGCGGTGATCCCCGCCTTCACCGCCGCCTCCGGACCATCGGCGAAGGGGAAGAACGCGTCGCTGGCCAGCACCGAGCCGGCCACCGGACTCTGGGCCTTGTCCAACGCCAGCCGCACCGAGTCGACGCGGCTCATCTGGCCGGCGCCGATCCCCACGCTCGCCAGGTCGCGGGCCAGCACGATCGCGTTGCTCTTCACATGCTTCGCCACCCGCCAGGCGAACAGCAGGTCACCCCACTCCTGCTCGGTGGGGCTGCGCTTGGTCACCACGCTCATCGCGTCGCGGTCATCGGTGTCGATGTCGCGGTCCTGCACCAGCACACCGCCGGCAACCCGCCGGAAGTCGCGTTCGCCGGCGTTCCCGCGCCGACGCTCCTCGCTGAGCATGATGCGGGTGTTCGGCTTGCGGGTGAGGGCCGCGAAGGCAGCGTCCTCGTACCCCGGTGCCAGCAGCACCTCGACGAACGTCCCCGCCAGCAGCTCGCCCAGCTCGGCATCGACCGGCCGGTTCACCACGATCACGCCGCCGTAGGCCGACACCGGGTCGCAGTCCCGCGCGCGTTCGTAGGCCGCACGCACCGTTTCGGCCACCGCGACCCCGCAGGGGTTGTTGTGCTTCACGATCACGCAGGCGGGCAGGCTGAACTCGCGCAGCAACGCGCGGGCCGCCTCGAGGTCGTACAGGTTGTTGAACGACAGGTCCTTGCCGTGCAACTTCTGAACCTGCGACAGCAGGTGCATGCGCGGGTGGCGTTCGGCGTAGTACGCGCCCCGCTGATGAGGGTTCTCGCCGTAGCTCACATCGAACTGCTTGTCGAAGGCCAACAGCAGCGTGTCGGGGAAATCCCCCTGATCGGCGTTCAACCAGCCGGAGATCATCGCGTCGTAACGCGCGGTCTGGCTGAAGGCGGCACCCGCCAACTGGCGCCGCAGCCGCAGCGACAGCTCGCCGTCGTTGGCGACCAGTTCATCCAGCACCTCGCCGTACTGCTCCGGGGAGGTGACCACGGCCACCCGGCCGTGGTTCTTGGCCGCCGCCCGCACCATCGCCGGCCCGCCGATGTCGATCTGCTCGATCAGCTCGGCGTCGGTCACATCCTTCTGTTCCAGATAACGCTCGAACGGATAGAGGTTCACGACCACCAGATCGATCGGTTCGATCCCGGTCTGCTCCATCTCCTCCACGTCGGATGGAACGTCGAGCCGAGCCAGGATCCCGCCGTGGATCTTCGGGTGGAGGGTCTTCACCCGGCCGCCGAACACCTCCGGATGCTGGGTGATGTCGCTCACCGAGGTGACCTCGATCCCCCACTTACGCAAGGCCGCCGCCGTCCCGCCGGTCGAGATGATCTGCACGCCCCGGTCGGCGAGCCCCTGGGCGAACTCGCGCAGCCCGCTCTTGTCGGACACCGAGATCAGCGCACGCGCCACCTTCATGAAACCCTCCGGTCCTCGTCGGCCACCACTACTTTGCGGCGCTCGCGAGGATCGCGATGCACCTTTCCGGCGGCGAACAGGCGCACCGCCTCGGGAACGATCTCATGCTCGGCGATTCGGATGCGGGCGGTGAGCGTCTCCACATCGTCATCGTCGAACACCGGTACCGCCCGTTGCAAGACCGGCGGGCCGGCATCGACGACTTCCTCGGCGTAGTGCACGGTCACCCCGGTGAGACGCACCCCCCATTCCAGCGCCTGCTCGATCGCCCCCAAACCGGGGAACGCCGGCAACAGCGATGGGTGCAGGTTGATCACGCGATCACGGAAATGGTTCAGGAACACGCCGGTAAGGATGCTCATCCAGCCCGCCAGCACCACCAGGTCGGGGCGTGCCGCGTCGACGGCCGCCACCAGACGCCGGTCGCGCTCGGCGCGGTCATCCCCCTCCAGGGCGACCACCGCGGTGGGGATCCCGGCCCGCTCGGCGCGCTCCAGCGCCATCGCATCGGCGCGCGAGGAGACCACCTGGACGATCTCGATTCCCTCCGGCCCGCGGTGGACGCTGTCGATCAGGCTCTGGAGGTTGGTGCCCGAACCCGACACCAGCACCACGATTCTGTAGGAGCCCTCAGAGCTCACCGAAGCGCACCCCCGGCTCGCCGGCGACCACCCGGCCGATCACCCGGGCGTCCGCGACCTGCGCGCACACCGCCGGCGCCGTCCGCTGCGGCACGATCAGACACATGCCGATGCCCATGTTGAAGGTCCGCCACGCATCGTCCTCGGGCACTCGGCCGCTGGCGAGGATCCGCTCGAACACCGGTCCGCGATCCCAGCGGCTCGGGTCGATCACCGCGCCGCAGTCGTCCGGCAGGGATCGCGGCAGGTTTTCGGGCAGCCCCCCACCGGTGATGTGGGCGGCGGCGTGCAACTCCAGTCCCGCGTCGAGCACCGCGTGCAGTTCGTTGACATACAGACGGGTCGGGGCGAGCAGCAGGTCCGGGTCGGCCTCCAGGGCACCGGCGTCGATCAGGGCGCGCACCAGCGAGAAGCCGTTGGAATGCACCCCCGAGGAGGGGATGCCGACGATCGCGTCTCCGGCGCTCACCCGATCGGGGCCCAGCAGGGCGGCCGGCTCGACCACGCCGCAGGCGAAGCCGGCCAAATCGAAATGGCCGGGCGCGTACAGGCCCGGCATCTCGGCGGTCTCCCCGCCGGCCAGGGCGCAGCCGACCGCGCGGCAGGCGGCGGCGATCGAATGCACCAAGCGGGAGGCGAGCTCCGGTTCGAGCGTGCCGACCGCCAGATAGTCGAGGAACACCAGCGGCCGGGCACCGGTGCACACCAGGTCGTTGACGCACATCGCCACCAGGTCCTGGCCCAGGCCGTCGACCCGATCCAGTTCCTTGGCCAGCACGACCTTCGTGCCGACCCCGTCGGTGCAGCTGACCAGCAGCGGCTCGCGCATGCCGGGCGGCAGCGGGTGAGCGGCCGCGAAACCGGTCTGACCGCCGGCGATCAGCCCGGCGATGTTCGCCGTATGCGTCTGAGCCGCGTCCAGGTCGACGCCGGCGTCGCGGTAGGAGAGCCGATCGGCCATGTTCACGCCGCGACGTGCTCGAAGCGCAGTTTCTGGGCGGAGTCCGGCACCCGGATCGGGTACTCCCCGGTGAGGCAGGCGCGGCAGTACTCGCCGGCGGGACGGCCGACGGCGCGCTGCAGACCGTCCAAGGACAGATAGGCGAGCGAGTCGGCCCCGGTGAGGGCCGCGATCTCATCCACGCTGTGCTGAGCCGCCACCAGCTCGGCCCGGTCAGCCATGTCGATGCCGTAGAAACAGGGCCACTTCACCGGCGGGCTGCTGGTGCGCATGTGCACCTCGGCCGCGCCCAGCAGCATCTCGATCACCTTGCGGGTGGTGTTACCGCGCACGATCGAATCGTCGACCACCACCAGTCGCTTGCCGCGGATCACGGCCGGGAGCGGATTGAACTTCAGGCGGATGCCGACCTGGCGCATCGCCTGATCGGGCTGGATGAAGCTGCGCCCGACATACCGGTTGCGCACCACCGCCTCGGCGTAGGGGATGCCGGATTCCTGGGCGTAGCCGATCGCGGCGGGAGTGCCGCTGTCGGGCAGCCCCACCACCAGGTCGGCCTCCGCCGGCGCCTCGCGCGCCAGCTCGACCCCCATCCGGTGGCGGCTCTCCCACACCGTCTGCCCCTCCATCACGCTGTCGGGGCGGGCGAAGTAGATGTGCTCGAAGACGCACCGGCGCGGTCCGAGGCTGGGCATCACCTGGTGACTCTCCACACCCGTCGCCCCAATGCGCACCGCCTCGCCGGGGCGCACGTCGCGCACGTACTCCGCCCCGATCTGGTCGAGGGCGCAGGTCTCGGAGGCCACGCACCAACCGTCCTCGTCCAACCGACCGAGCACCAGTGGACGGACGCCGTGCGGATCGCGAAAGGCCACCAGCTCATCGCCGGAGAGGGTAACGATCGAGTAGGCGCCGATCAGGCGCGGCATCACCCGTTCGATCGCCTCCAACAGCGTGCCCCCCTCGTGGGCGAGCATCGCGGTGATGATCTCCGAGTCGGTGCTGGCCTTGAGCGCGGCGCCGGTGCGCTCCATCTCCTGGCGCAGCTGACCGGTGTTGGTCAGGTTGCCGTTGTGGCCGAGGGCCACGATGTCGTCGCCGCGCGTGTGGGCGACCGGCTGGGAGTTGTCCCACTTGTTCGCGCCGGTGGTGGAATAGCGCACGTGGCCGATCGCCGCATCGCCGGTGAGGCTGCGCAGCGAGGTCTCGTCGAAGACGGCGCTCACCAGACCCAGATCGCGTTGGATCATGATGTTCTCGCCGTCGCGCACGGCGATACCCGCGCTCTCCTGCCCTCGATGTTGAAGGGCGTGCAACGCGTAGAACGTCAGGCGCGACACGTCGCGTCCCGGCGCGATCACCCCAAACACCCCGCACTCCTCGTGGGGGTGGTCGTCGTCCCGCAGGTCGTCGTGCAGGTCGTCGTGCTCGGTCACCCCAGGGCCTCCGGAAGGGCTCGTTCGTGGGCGTCACGGGCCGCGGTGAGCGGCAACGTGACGGTGGTCTGGTCGACGTTGACGATCAGTCGGTCGCCGCCGGCCACGCCGAGGCGGGTGAGCGGGACCTGGGGGAAGTGTTGCTGAGCGAGAGCGCCGAGCGTCTCGATGTCGGCGGGGCGTACGGCCAGCACGAATCGGCCGCCCCCCTCACCGAACAGGGCCTCGTCGGCCCGGCGGGCGGGCGGCAGCGTGACGGTGGCCCCGCGGCCGCCGGCGAGCGCCATTTCCGCGAGGGTCACGGCGATGCCGCCACCGGACACGTCGTGGGCGCCCGCCAACAGTCCGGCCTCGGCCGCCGCGATCACCAGGTTGATCGCCGCAACCTCACGCTCAAGGTCGATCGGCTCGGGGGCGCCGGCGATCCGCCCCAGGTATTCGCCGCCGTCCAGGCGACCGCCGGAGCCGACCAGCATCAGGACATCTCCGTCGGCGTCCAACGCCTGCCCGACACTCGCATCGGCCCGCTCCAGCAGGCCCATCATGCCGACGACCGGAGTCGGGAGGATCGCCCGCTGGGCGCTCTCGTTGTACAGCGAGACGTTGCCCGAGACGACCGGTACCTCGAGAGCCACCAGCGCGTCGCTGATACCGCCGATCGCCTGCGCCAACCGCCAGCCGGTGTGGCCCTTCTCGGGGTTGGGGAAGTTGAGGCAGTCGGTGGCGGCCACTGGGCGGGCGCCGACGGCGGCCAGGTTGCGCGCGGCCTCCAGCACCGACGCCCGGCCGCCCAGGCGCGGGTCGAGCTCGCACCAACGCTCGGCGCAGTCGGTGGTGAGCGCGATCGCCTTGGAGCTGCCGGGCAGGCGCACCACCGCGGCATCGCCACCGGGGCGACGGATGGTGTTCGCCCCCACCAGGTGGTCGTAGCGTTCGTAGATCCAGCGGCGCGAGCCGACGTTCGGGTGCGCGAGCAACTCGCACCAGGCCTCGGCGAGGTCGGCGGCCAGGGGAATGTCGTCCACATCGAGCGCCACGGGTGCCGGGGCCGGCTCCTGGGGCACCTCGTAGACCGGGGCATCGTCGGCCAGCAGGCGCGCCGGCAGGTCGACGACCACCTCTCCCTTGAAGCGGGCGGTCATCCGGTCGCCCTCGGTCACCCGGCCGATGACGGTGGCAATCAGATCCCAGCGGCGGCAGGTGGCGAGCACCCGCTCAACCGTCCCGGGTTCGACCACCGCCAGCATCCGCTCCTGACTTTCGGAAACCAGGATCTCGGCGGGGGTGAGCTCCTCGCGCAGCGGCACCAGGTCGAGGTTGATCTCCAGGCCGACACCGCCCTTGGAGGCCATCTCGCTGGCCGAGCTGGTCAGCCCGGCGGCGCCGAGGTCCTGCAGGGCGACGAACGCCCCGCTTTCGGCCAGCTCCAGGCAGCAGTCGATCAGCTTGCGTTCGGTGAACGGGTCGCCCACCTGCACCGAGGGGCGCTTGTCCTCATCGTCGTCCAGTTCCGCCGAGGCGAGCACGCTCGCCCCGCCGATGCCGTCGCGGCCGGTGCGGTTGCCGATCAGCACCAGGGCGTTGCCCGGGCCGGAGGCGGCGGCGCGCAGCACCCGGTCGGCGGGCAGCACCCCGACGCACATGGCGTTCACCAGACACGATTCGAGGTAGCGCTCGTCGAAGGCCACCTCGCCGCCCACGGTCGGCACGCCGATGCAGTTGCCGTAGTTGCCGATGCCCGCGACCGCGCGGGTGAACAGGTGACGGCTGCGGGCGTCGCTGAGCGGCCCGAAGCGGAGCGAGTCGAGCAGCGCGATCGGCCGGGCGCCCATCGCGAGGATGTCACGCACGATCCCACCCACGCCGGTCGCGGCCCCCTCAAAGGGCTCGACCGCGGAGGGATGGTTGTGGCTCTCGATCTTCAGCGCCACCGCCAGGCCGTCGCCCACGTCGATGATGCCGGCGTTCTCGCCGGGCCCCTGCAACACCCGGGGGCCGCTGGTCGGGAAGCCGCGCAGCAGGGGCTTCGAGTGTTTGTAGGAGCAGTGCTCCGACCACATCAGGCTGAACATGACCAGCTCGGGGTCGCTCGGCGCGCGCCCCAGCAGCCGGGGGATCAGGTCGTTTTCGTCGTCGGTCAGCCCGAGCTGACGGTGCAGCGGCACGGCGTCGGCGCTCATCGCAGCAGCCCTCCGATGATCGCGGCGCCGTCGGTGGAGCCCAGCAGCGGGTCGCAGGCCTCCTCCGGGTGGGGCATCAGGCCCATCACGTTGCCGGCGGCGTTCGCGATGCCGGCGATCGCGTCCACCGAGCCGAGCGGGTTTTCGCCGTGGTACCGCAGCACCGCACGCGCCTCGCGCGGGTCGCCGTACCAGGCGCCCTCGTTGTTCTTGATCGGCACCGACAGGAGATCCCCCACCGGCCGTTCACCGGTCCAGGGGGTGCCGGCGTCAACCACCTCCAACGCCATCTGGCGGCAGACGAACGAGAGGGTGGCGTTGCGCCGCAGGGCGCCGGGCAGCAGGCCGGCCTCACACAGCACCTGGAAACCGTTGCAGATGCCCAGCACCGGGCCGCCGGCGGCGGCATGGCGGGCGACCGCCCCCATGATGTGCGAGCGGCTGGCGATCGCGCCGCAGCGCAGGTGGTCGCCGTAGGAGAATCCGCCGGGGATCAGCACGGCGTCGGTGCCGGCCGGCAGGCGGTCGTCGGCGTGCCAGGCGTCGACGGCGGTGGCACCCAACTCGCGCACGGCGCGGGCGGCGGAGTCGTGGTCGAGCGAGCCCGGGAAACGGACGATCGCGACGGTGCTCACGCGCGCTCCACCCGGTAGTCCTCGATCAGGGCGTTCGCCAGCAACCGATCGCACATCTCGCGCGCGACCCCTTCGGGGTCGTCACCGGGGATGTCCAGTTCGATCCGCTTGCCGATCCGCACCTCGCCGAGGTCGGCGAAGCCCAGCTGGGTGAGCGCCTCGCGCACGGCCTGGCCCTGGGGGTCGAGCACGCCCTCGCGGGGCATCACGGTCACCACCACCTGCGTCATGCACACTCCCGGAGGTAATCGGCGAACGACTCGCCGGTGAGACGCTCGTAGGCGTCGATGTAACGCGCGCGGGTTCCGGCGACGACCTCGGCCGGCAGCGTCGGTGCGGGTGGGGTGTGGTCCCAGCCGGATTGGTCGAGCCAGTCGCGCACGTATTGCTTATCGAACGACGGGGGGTTCGCGCCCGGACGCCAGCTGTCGGCGGGCCACAGGCGCGACGAGTCGGGGGTGACGGCCTCGTCGCCGAGGGTCAGCACACCGCGTTGGGGGTCGATGCCGAACTCGAACTGGGTGTCGGCGAGGATGATCCCCGCCGCTTGGCAGGCCGCCGCCGCCCGCGTGTAGAGCGCGAGGGTGATGCGCTCCACCTCGGCCAACAGGTCGGCGCCCACCAGGTCGGCGGCCTGCGCGCGGGTGATGTTCTGGTCGTGGCCGGTGTCGGCCTTGGTGGCGGGGGTGAAGATCGGCTCGGGGAGCCGGTCGGCCTGGTTCAGCCCGGCCGGCAGCCGGTGGCCGCAGACGG
>DAOKZF010000023.1:0-1707 GCA_035325785.1 Miltoncostaeaceae bacterium | reverse complement strand
GCCGGTCGCCCGGTAGTCGCTCCAGCCGGAACCGACCAGGTAGCCGCGCGCCACGCATTCGATCGACAGCATGTCCAGCCGGCGCACCAGCATCGTCCGCCCGGCGTTCTCCGGGTCCCGCAGGACCGGCGGCAGGTCGGCGAGCGCGGTGGAGAGCAGGTGATTGGGCACGATGTCGCCGGTGCGGTTGAACCAGTGGCGCGACAGGCCGGTGAGCACGCGCCCCTTGTCGGGGATGGCGCTCGGCAGGATCACGTCGTAGGCGGAGATGCGGTCGCTGGTGACGATCGCCAGCCGATCGTCACCGACCGCGTACACCTCGCGGACCTTGCCGCGCACAAGCGGGGTCTCGCCCATCGGCTAGAGCGCCTCGACCCGCGCCATCAGCGCGTCGAGGTGGCGGGTGTACCAGGCCGGGTTGAACAGCTCGCCGAGCGCGGCGGGGTCGAGCACCGCCCGCACGTCGGCGTCGGCCTCCAGCAGTTCCCGCAGCGGGCGTCCCTCGTCCCAGGCGCGCATCGCGTTGCGCTGCACCAGGGCGTAGGCCTGCTCGCGGGTGAGGCCCCGCTCCACCAGCCCCAGCAGCACCCGTTGGGAGTAGACCAACCCGTGGGAGGAGGCGAGGATCTCGGCCATCCGCTCCTCGTGCACCACCAGGCCCTCCACCAGGCTGCGGCTGCGGGCGAGCATGTAGTCGAGCGCCAGGAAGGCGTCGGGCAGGATCACTCGCTCGGCCGACGAGTGGGAGATGTCGCGCTCGTGCCAGAGGGCGACGTTCTCGAACGCCACCACGGCGTTGCCGCGCAGCAGGCGCGCCATGCCGGTGATCCGTTCGGCGGTGATCGGGTTGCGCTTGTGGGGCATGGCGGAGCTGCCCTTCTGGCCGACCCCGAAGGCCTCCTCGGCCTCGCGCAGTTCGGTGCGCTGCAGGTGGCGCAGCTCGACCGCCAGGCGCTCCAGCGAGGCGGCCGCCACGGCCATCGTGCCGACCAGCTGCGCGTAGCGGTCGCGGGCAACCACCTGGGTGGGGATCGGCTCGACCTCGAGGCCCAGCTCGTCGAGCACCTGGGCTTCGATGTCGGGGTCGAGCATGGCGTAGGTGCCGACCGCGCCCGACAGCGTCCCGGCGCTCGCGTCGCGGATCGCCGCCTCCAGGCGCCGTTCGTTGCGTCGGCTCTCCATCGCGTGGTTGGCGAGTTTGAGGCCGAAGGTGGTCACCTCGCCGTGCACCCCGTGGGTGCGTCCGGCGCACAGGGTGTCGCGATGGCGCAGCGCGGCCGCCTTGAGGGTCGCGGTGAGGGCCGCCTGTTCGTTCAGCAGCAGCTCACCGGCGCGTTTGATCGCCAGACCGCCGGCGGTGTCGAGCACGTCGGAGGAGGTGAGCCCGTAGTGAATCCAGCGCGAGGCCGGCCCGATCCGCTCGTTCACGTCGGTGAGGAAGGCCACCACGTCGTGGTTGGTGGTCTTCTCCAGCTCCAGGGTCCGCTCGAGCGAGAAGCCGGCCTTGGCCTCGATCTCGGCGAGATCCTCGGCGGGGATCACCCCGCGGGCCGCCCAAGCGCGACAGACCGCCAGCTCCACCTCGAGCCAGCGGGCGAGTTTTGCCTCGTCGGTCCAGATGGCGGCCATGGCGGGACGGGAGTAGCGGGCAATCACGGGTGGGGAACCTCGATCGGGTGGCGGCGGGCGGGGATGGGGTGGCGGCCG
>DAOKZF010000022.1:6102-13750 GCA_035325785.1 Miltoncostaeaceae bacterium | reverse complement strand
GGGGTCCGAGCCACGCGAGCGCGCCGGCGTCAACGACCAGCGAGGTCAGCAGGGCGGCCGCCTGGATCGCCACGCTGAAGGCCAGACCGGTGGCGGGAGACACCCCGTAGCCCACCGCCAGGGCGGGTATCAGGGCCAGCTCGCGCATGCCGGCGCCCCCGGGGGCGGCGGGAAGGATGCCGGCGAGTACGGTGACGCAGAAGGTCAATCCGGCCGCCTGAGCCGGCGCGCCGATCGCGCTGAGCAGGGCCGCGAGGCTCGCCAGGCGCGCGAGGGCCGCCCCGAGCCCGAGCACCGCGGCCGCCCGGGCGTGGCGGCGATGGCCGAGCACCGCGGCCCCCTCCCCCATGCGCGCGCCGGTTGCCCGGAGGCGGCCGGGCACGAACCTCGCGGCCCGTCGGCCGGCGCCCAACCGCCACAGGACCACACCGACCACGATGAGGGCGGCGGCGACCGCGGCCGTCCAGCGCAGGCCCGCGGCCGGTCCCGGCGGGGGAACAGCGGCAACCAGCGCGATCACCACCGCGACCGTGACCGCGGCGTCGATCACCTTGTAGTCGGCGAGCGCCCCGGTGATCCTCAGCGTGCCGGCCGGGCGACCGGCCGGATGGCGGCGCACCAAAGCGACCCGCACCACCTCGCCGAGGCTGGCGGGCAGCAGTTCGCACGCCGCGCGGGCGATCCAGTGAAGACCGAGCGAGGTGCTCAACGACAACCGATCGACCCCACCCGAGCGCTGGCAGACCGCCCACATCGCGCCGGAGAGAGACTGGCCGAGCGCGTACAGACCGATGGCCACCAGCAGCATCCGCGGATCCGCGTCGGCAAGCGTCCCGGCGGCGGCACTCAGATCGACGCGCGACAGTCCGAGCACGGCCAGGGCCACCAGCGCCAGAGCGCCGACGCCGATCAGCAGGCGACGCGCCGTTCGCCGAGGACCGATCGGGGACGCCGCGGCGGCGGGCGACGCGATCACCGGGGTCTGTTCCATGGGAACGAGCGACACGGCGTCCGAGGGTAGCAGGGGCCGGGATGAACACGGAACCCTACGATCCGCGGGTACAGATGACGGCCAGATACGCGACAGACAGCCGGCGTGGCCGCCGGTGGGTCGGACTGCTGATGCAGACACTGCTGGTGGTGTTGGCGGCGCTGGCCTACTTCGCGGTGCGCGGCATCACCCACTCCTCGCGGGCGGTCGCCGACGCGAACGCCCATCGGGTCGAGGATCTGGAGCGCGCGGTGCACCTCGATCACGAGCGGTGGCTCCAGGGGTTGGTGATCGACCACGGCTGGCTGGTTACCCTGGCCAACTGGATCTACATCTACGGCCATTGGCCTCTGATCGCCGTCGTGATGCTCGGTCTTTATCTGCGCGTACCCGAGCGCTTCCGGCTGCTGCGCAACGCCATGTTCATCTCGGGGGCGATCGGCCTGGTGATCTTCGTGCTCTTCCCGGTCGCGCCACCCCGTCTGGGCCTGCTCGGGATGGTCGACACGATCACCGATCGTTCCTCCTCGTACCGCACCCTCCAACCGCCGCAGCTGGTGAACCCGTACGCGGCGGTGCCGAGCCTCCATTTCGGCTGGAATCTGCTGGTCGGGGTCGTGCTGTGGCATTCGACCCACAACCGCGCTCTGCGGACGTTCGCCGCCTGCATCCCGGTGCTGATGGCCTTCGCGGTCCTGGTGACCGCCAACCATTACCTGTTCGATGTGCTCGCCGGTGCGATCGTCGCCCTGACCGGCCTGCTGATCGCGCACCTGTGGCAACGCAATCGCCCGATGGTCCCGTCCACCCGGGGCGCCCGACGGTGAGCGCCCCTCTGATCGTCGGGCACGCGGCGGCCAACAGCCCCGAGTCGCTCGCGCGGATGCGCCCGCACTGCGACGTGGTGGAGGCCGATGTGCGCCTGTTTCACCGCCGCCTCTGGGTGCGCCACGCCAAGTCGCTCGGCCCGCTGCCGCTGTTCTGGGATGAGGGCCGTCCGCTGTCGCCGGGGAGCCGATTCCCCCGACTGGAGCGCCTCCTGGGAGATCTCGACCCGACGACGCCGCTGATGCTCGACCTGAAGGGCCTCGATCCGCGGATGGTGCGCGCCATTCTCGCGGCGACCGAGCAGCGCCGACGAGATGCGCCGCTGTTCATGTGCGCCCGCTGGTGGCCGACCGCCGACCGCCTGCGCGACGCCCCCGGCGTGCGCGTGCTTCACTCGGTCGGCTCCGCCCGCCAGCTGCGCCGCCTGATGCGTCGACGCAGACAACCGGAGGGTGTCTCGATCCATCAGGAGCTCGTGGATCGGGAGACCTGCCGCGCCCTGCGCGCGCGGATGTCCCACCTGTGGACCTGGCCGGTGGACGAACCCACGCGCGCCCGGCAGCTGATCGAGTGGGGGGTGACCGGCCTGATCAGCAACGCCCCGCACCGCCTGGCGGATCTGCGCGGCACGGGGCGCTGAGGCCGCGCCCCCTCAGGCGTCGGCGAGGATCATGTCCGCCGCGCGCTCGGCGATCATAATCACCGGGGCGTGGATGTTGCCGGAGGTGATGGTGGGCATCACCGACGCGTCGGCGACGCGCAGGCGTTCGATGCCGTGCACCCGCAGTCGGGTGTCCACCACCGTGTCGGCCCCCTCTCCCATACGGCAGGTGCCACAGGGGTGATAGAGGGTCTGTCCGGTGGCGCGCGCCCAGGCGAGCAGCGCGTGGTCGTCGTCGGCGGCCGGGCCGGGGTTCATTTCGCGCACGATCAGCGGCGCGAGTGACGGGCGGGAGACCAGACGCCGGGCGCGGCGCATGGCGCCCACCACGTGGCGCTGGTCGGCCGGATCGCTGAGGAAATGGGGTCGGATCGCCGGCGGTCGATGCGGGTCCGCGCTCGCGGCGTGAATCGAGCCGGACGAATGGGGACGCTGCTGGATGATCCCGATCGTCATCCCCGGTTCACGATCGAGCACCCGCCGTGCGGCGTTCTCATAGCTGGCGTGCATGAACAGGAACTGGGTGTCGGGCCGGTCCCCCTCGGGGTCGACGGTGATGAAACCGTGGCAGAGCGCCGGTCCGAGGGTGAGGATGCCCCGTCGGCTCACCAGGTACTTGGCGACGGCGCCGACCAGCCGCGCGCCGTGGGTGGCCTCGTTCAGGCTGCCGATCCCACGCAGGCGCCAGTTCATCCGCAGGGCGTAATGGTCGGTGTAGTGCTCGCCGACGGCCGTCAGTTCGTGGCGCACCGGCACGCCGATGGCGTTCAGCACGTCCGCGCGACCGATGCCCGACAGCTCCAGCAGCTGAGGCGAGCGGATCGCGCCGGCGGTGACGATCACCTCGCGTCGGGCCGCCACATGGTGGGTCGCCCGGCCGTGCGCCAAACGCGCACCGGTGCAGCGGTTTCCCGCGAGGGTCAGCCCCAGGGCGTGGGTGTGGGTGAGCACATGGAGGTTCGGCCGTTTGCGGGCCTGCGCCAGCCAGGCGTTGTACGGACTCCACCGTTTGCCGCGGTACTGGTTGACCTGGTAGTAGCCGTAGCCGTGCTGGTCGAGGTTGTAGTCATCGACGATCGGCTCACCGTCCTCGCGGGCGGCGGCCAGGAAGGCGTCGGCGGCCGGGAAGCGTTCCCGCACCTGGGTGAGGTGGAACGGACCGCCCCGTCCCCGCCCGACTCCGCCCTGGGCGTAGTCCTCGATGCGCCGGAAGTAGGGCTCGACGTCCGCCCAGCCCCAGCCGGGCGCCCCTGCGTCCACCCAGCCCTCGTAGTCGGCTGCCTGACCGCGCACGTAGACCATGCCGTTGATCAGGCCGGACCCGCCCAGACCGCGTCCGCTGGGGATCGGAATCTCGCGGTTGTCGGTCTGCGGATCGGGTTCCGAGCGATAGCTCCAGTTGTGGCGGGGGCTGCGCAATAGGTGCCCGAAACCCGCCGGCAGGCGGATGAACGGACTGCGCGGGGTGGCGCCGTTCTCGACCAGCATCACCCGGTATTCGCCGGAGAGGCTGAGGCGGTCCGCCAGAATGCATCCCGCGGTTCCCCCGCCGAGGATCAGGTAGTCGACGTCATCCATCCGAGCGTTCCCCTCCGGCCGCTGTGCTCCTGGCGGGAGGATATTCGCCGGCGCCCTCGGGCGTCCGGTCGCGGTTGTCGGGTCACGGCCCTGGCGATCGCCCCGGGTCCCGCCCGCCTGCGCGGGGGCCGGAGTCGGCGCGTTGGGCGGCGACGGTCAGTTCACCGGGCACCCTCCGCCCTCGGTGTCCATGCCTCGCTGCCGATGCGCTCGGCGATGGTCCACCGCCGGGTTGCAACCGGCGCGTCGATCCATCCTGGTCGCCCGCGACAGATCCGCCGCGCGGTGTGCAACACGTTCCCTCGGGACGACTTCTCCCATACGTGCGAGACCGCGATGGCCGACATGCCATGCGTCGGGCGTCGAGACGAGAGTCCTGAGACCACCCGATTCCGCGTTCGGGTCGTCCGCCACCACCGCACCGTCGTCATGCGCCACGGACCGCAACGGGGATCGGATCGCAGCTCGCGATCGGGTTCACCCCATACCGTGTCGTTTCGACGGTGTCCTCGCCGGCGGGCGGCACCTGCCCAGCGGGCGCAACTCGCGCCCCCGCTCGCCACGAGGAGATAGACCATCAGGACGCTCACCTCCGTCATGTGCTGATGATCGGCATCCGACCGGCCGGATTGAGTTCTGCGTCACCGCCGAGCCGGTGCGGCGAGCAGAGCCGCGCGCATCACCTCGATCGGCGCCTCCCGACCGGTCCACCGATGGAAGGCGGCCGCCCCCTGATGCAGCAGCATTCCCAGGCCGTCGACGGTTCGGGCACCGTGCGCCCGCGCGGCGGCCAGCCACGGGGTCCCACCGGGCCGGTAGACGATGTCGGCCACGACCTGTCCACCGCGCAGCGACTCCAACGGCAGCTCGGACGGAATGTGATCGCTGTGCAGGCCGAGGCTGGTCGCGTTCACCACCAGCGCGGCCCGGCGGACGGCCGCCTCGCGCTCAGGGCCGGCAAACGGCACCTCGCCGTCGGCGCCGATCTCGTCGGCGCGCCCCGGCGTGCGGTTGGACACCAGAATCCGCGCCCCGCGTCCGCGCAGGGCGAAGATAAGGGCCCGGGCGGCGCCGCCGGCGCCGAAGATCACCACGTCCTCGCCGGTCAGCGAGAGCGGCGCCTGTTCGTCGAGCGCGCGCAGGAAGCCCTCGGCGTCGGTGTTGTCGGCGAGATAGCCCCCGTGACCGTCAGCGATCAGCGTATTGGCCGCCCCGATCGCCCGCACGGCCTCCGACACCCCCGAGCAGCACGGGATCACGTCCTGCTTGTGCGGAATCGTGACGTTGAGGCCGACCACCCCGGCGGCCGCCAGACCGGCGAGCGCCTGCGCGACGCGCCCGGGAGCAACCGGAAAGGCCACGTAACGCCAGTTGAGATCCAACGCGGCGAACGCGGCGTTGTGCATCGCCGGCGACAACGAATGCTCCACCGGCCAGCCGATGATCCCGGCGATGCGCGTGCGGGCGTCGATCGGAGCCGGATGGGCGCTCATCGGCCGCCGTTCGCCCGCGCCCGCTGCACGTCCCGCTCGAATTGGGCCGCGTCGCGCGCGAAGTAGTGGCGCCCGCTGCCGTCGTTGCGCGCCACGTAGTACAGATAGCCGGTGTCCGCCGGGTCGGCGGCCGCCTCGATGCTGGCGCGCCCGGGGTTCGAGATCGGGCCGGGCGGCAATCCGGTGAACCGGCGCGTGTTGTAGGGCGAATCGATATTCAGTTCGGACACGGTCAGATCGGGTTTCCAGGAGCCGATCGCATATTGGACGGTCGCGTCGATCCCCAGGCTCATGCCGGCCTTCAGGCGGTTGTAGATCACGCTGGCGACCAGTCGCCGCTCGGCGGGAACCGCAACCTCGCGCTCGATCATCGAGGCGATGATCAGCACGTCGTACGGGGTGAGGTTCTTGCGCCGCGCGCGGCTCAGATCGATCCCGGCGGTGTTGTCGGCGAACGCATCCAGCTGCATCGTCACGAGGTCGGCGACGGTGGTGTCGGAATAGATGTCGTACGTTGCGGGGAAGAGAAAACCCTCGAGCGAGGTCGGCCGTCCGGTGCCCGCCAGAGCCCGCCCGCGAGCGCCCGGCCCGGTGAGCCGCAGATAGCGGTCCCGTGAGAACGTCGTCTCCCGCCCCACCAGGGCGGCGATCTCCTCGCGGCGCAACCCCTCGGGAATCGTGAGTCGCTGAACCAAGGTGGGCGGCGCGGTGGCGGTCGTCGGCACCGGCGAGGACGGACCGTCCCCCGCGCCGCGCAGCAGCATCCATCCGCCGCCGAACACGATCAGCACGATCACGATCAGCCAGAGGACCGTGTGGGAGCCCTTCGCGCGGTGGCGGTGGCGGCGATGGTGGCGGTGCGGGCGCCGCGCGCGCGACGATCCGGATCGTTCAGAGCCCATCATCACCATCCGTTCGGTGGGCCAGATACGCCTCGAGCAAGACGCACGCCGCGAGGCTGTCGAGGTCGGCGCGCGCGCCGCCCTCGCGTCGGCGGCGGGCGGCCTCGACGGTTGTCATGCGCTCGTCCCACATCACCACCGGCACGCTGTGGCGCCGGCGCAGTCGGCCGGCGAACCCGCCGGCGGCCCGCGCCTGCGGTCCGCGTTCGCCCGAGAGCGTGCGCGGCTCACCGACCACGATCACCTCGGGTTCCTCGGCGGCGATCAGCCGGTCCAACGCGGCCCGCCCTCGGGTGCTGTCGACCCGCTCGATGGCGGCCAGTGGTCGGGCGATCGTACCGGTGGGGTCGCTCACGGCGATTCCGGTACGCGCCGCGCCATGGTCGAGGGCCAGTACCTTCACGCCTCGGCGGTCTGAGCGATCAACGTGCGCGCCTGGGCGAGCGCGTCCGGCAGGCCGGCGGGATCCTTGCCCCCCGCGCGAGCCATCGCGTCCTTACCCCCGCCGCCGCCGCCCACGTGGGGGACGATCCCCTTGATGATGGCGCCCGCCTTCACCCCGGCGGCCTGCGCGACATCGTCCGCGGTGGCGACCAGCAGGGCCTTGCCGTCGGCGGCCGCGCCGAGCACCACCACCGCACCATCGCCCAACCCGGCGCGCAGCCGGTCGCCGATCGAGAGCAGTTCGTCCATGTCGGCGGCCTCCACCTGGGCGACGACCGCCCTCACCGGTCCGTGGACGGCCGCGTCCCGCGCCAATGCGGCGGTGTCGACCCGCCCGGATCGCGCGCGTTTCAGCTCGGCTTCAAGCGCGTGGATTCGCTCGTCACGGGCCGCCAGCTCCGCGCGCAGGCGGCGCTCGCGTTCGCGCAGCCAATCGGCGGCCGCCGGGCCCGTGAGGGCCTCGATCCGCCGCGCGCCGGCGCCGTTCGATGCCTCGCTGGCGATCACGAACGGCCCGATTTCCCCGGTGCGGCTCACATGGCAACCGCCGCACAACTCCTGGGAGAAGTCGCCGCTGGACACCACCCGCACCCGCTCGCCGTATTTCTCCTCGAACAGTCCGATCGCCCCGCGGTCGGCCGCCTCCTGGCGGTCGACGATCTCCCAGGTGACCGGCTGGTCGGCGAGCACCCGTTCGTTCACGAGCCGCTCGATGCGTTCCAGATCCTCGGCGGGGGTGCGCCCGCGGTGG
>DAOKZF010000022.1:0-6092 GCA_035325785.1 Miltoncostaeaceae bacterium | reverse complement strand
GGGTGAAATCAAAGCGCAGCTTGTCGGGGCCCACGTAGGAGCCGGCCTGGCGGACGCCGTCGCCCAGCGTGGTGCGCAGCGCCCAGTTGAGCACGTGGGTGGCGGTGTGGTTCGCCTGGGTCAGGTGGCGACGGGAGGCGTCGACGCTGGCGGTCACCCCTTCGCCGACCGGCAGCTGACCGGAAAGCAGTTTCACCTGAAGCACCTGGTCGTCGCCGCCCCGGTGCACGCCGATCACGCGCCCGTAGCCGTCGCGACCGGCGATCTCGCCGGTGTCGGCCACCTGGCCACCACCCTCCGGGTAGAAGGGGGAACGGTCGAGTTTCAGCAGCACCCGGTCGTCGCCGAGCGGTTCCATCGCCAGCACCTCGCCGTCGACGACCAGGTCGGTCCAGCCGACGAACTCGCTCGGCGCGGCGTCGCGCGCGGTTCGCTGAACCAGTTCGGCCAGTTCCTCGTCGACCTTGCCGCCCAGCCCACCGGCCCGCGAGCGTTCCCGTTGGGCCTCCATCAGCCGGTCGAACGCCGCCTGATCGACCCGCAGCCCGGCATCCTCGGCCGCCTCGAGGGTGAGGTCGAGCGGGAAACCGTAGGTGTCGTACAGCCGGAAGGCATCCTCGCCGCTCACCGTGCCGCCCTCGCCCGCGTCGCCGGCGATCGCGATCACCTCGCGCAGCATCCGTCGCCCCTGGTGAAGGGTCCGCGCGAACTGTTCGGCCTCGGCGCCGATCACCTCGCGCACCTGGGCGGCGTTATCGAGCAGCTCCGGGTATGCCTCGCCCCACCCCTCCACCACGGGGGTGGTCAGATCGGGCAACGCGTCCGGTTCCAGACCGAGATGCCCGGCCTCGCTCACCGCTCGGCGGATGATGCGACGCAGGATGTAGCCGCGCCCCTCGTTGGCCGGCACCACGCCGTCGGCGGCGAGGAAGGTCATCGCGCGGCCGTGGTCGGCCAGCACCCGCAGGGCCCGATCGGTGCGCGCCCGGTCCCCGTAGCGCACGCCCGAGCGACCCTCCCCCCATTCGATCAGGGGGCGGAAGGCGTCGGTGTCGAAGACCGACTCGACCCCTTGAAGGATGGCCGCGAGGCGTTCCAGCCCGGCGCCGGTGTCGATGTTGCGCGTCGGTAGGGCGCCCAGCGAGCCGTCGTGCCCGCGGTCGTACTGCATGAACACCAGGTTCCAGAATTCCAGGTAACGGTCGCCGCCGGTGGCGGGCCCGCCCTCCGGACCGAAGTCCGGCCCACGGTCGAGGTAGAGCTCGGTGTTCGGCCCGCAGGGTCCGGTCGGGCCGACCTTCCAGAAGTTGTCCGGATCGCCCAGGCGCTGGAGGCGCGCGTCGGGGACGCCGAGCGCGCGCCAGTGTTCGATCGCCTCGTCGTCGGCCGGCACGCCATCCATGCCCTCGAAGACGGTGATCCAGATCTTTTCCGGGTCGAGCTGGAAGATCTCGGTGGAGACCTCCCAGGCGAAACGGATCGCATCCTGCTTGAAGTAGTCGCCGATCGAGAAGTTGCCCAGCATCTCGAAGAAGGTCAGATGACGTGCGGTGCGCCCGACCTCCTCGATGTCGAGGGTGCGAAAGCACTTCTGGGCGCTGGTCATGCGGGCGGCGGGCGGGGTGGCCTGGCCGAGGAAGTATTCCTTGAGCGGCTGCATCCCGGCGATGGTGAGCAGCACCGACGGGTCGTCGTCGAACGGCACCAACGATGCCGAGGGCAGACGCAGATGGTCCTGGGCCTCGAAGTAGGCGAGGAAGGCGGACCGGATCTGGGCGGTGGTCATACGGCGCACGGACGGTTCCTTCGGTTCACGGACGGGCGGTGCGGAAGGCCTCTTGGACCTCGGCGTCGAGCGCGGCCTCGGCGCGGCGCGCCTCGCGTTTGCCGGCGGCAAGGGCCTCGCGCAGTTGCTCGGGCAACCGTTCGCGCTCCCGGGCCAGGGTTTCCCGCCACAGCTGGGGGTCGAGCGCTCCGATCGAGGCCAGCCAGCCGAGCGCGCCGACGCCGGCGAGCAGTTTCAGTTTGGTCGCGGCGCGCATCAGTACGGACTCGGATGGCGCGGGACCTTGAGCGACCCGGTGTCGCCCTCATGGACATCCTCGGCGGGCCCATCGGCCGGCGCGCTCGGCGTGCCGTCCGCCGTCGCGGCGCCGTCCGACGGTGCGCCGGCCTGTTGGGCGGCCTGCTCGGCGCCCTGGGCGGCCTGCGCGGCCCAACGTGCGGCGTCGGCGGCCTGGGCGGCGGCCTGTTCGGCCATCGCCGCCTCGCGGTCGGCCCTCTCCTGGGCCCGGCGCGCCTTGAGGGTGGCGATTCCCTCGCGGACGCCGGCGGCCATCCCGGTGAGCTTGCGCACGGGGGTGGTGATCGCCGAGGACACGGTCTGGACGGTTCGCTCGGCGCCCTTGGTGGCGTTGACCGCGGTGACCATCATCTCGTCGACCCGCTGCAGTTCCAGGTTGATGCCGTCGACGGTGCCCTGTGCCCGGGTCAGAATCGGCACCACCTCGTCGCTCACGGCGGTCACCGCCCGCCCGACGCGGGCGAAGACCCCCGCCAAACGAAAGAAGAGATACCCCAGCCCGATGCCGGTGATCACCAGGAATATGGACAGCGCGAGCTTGAGTACGTCCGACCAACCCATCCGTTATTCCCTCCGGCGTTCGATCCGTGGTGCCGCGGCGATCGTACCGGCCGCAACCAGGCGCCCGTCACGGTAGAGCGCCGCCGTCTGTCCGGGGGCGACCCCGTCGGCGACATCCAGCAGCGTGACGTTCACGACCCCATCGCGTTGTTCGGCATGGCCTCGCAGCGAGCGACCACGGTACCGCACGCGCACGTCGAGCGGGTCACCGCCGAGCTCGCCGCTGACCTGGGCCCCCTCCAGCACCAGCCGCGCGACGCCGAGGTGCTCCCGGGGGCCGACCGTGACGGTGTTGGTGGCCCGGTCGGTGGCCAGCACGTACAGCGGCTCACCGGCGGCGATGCCGATTCCCCGCCGCTGGCCGACGGTGTAGCGCCAGTACCCGGAGTGCGTGCCCAGACGCCGGCCGTCCTCGTCGAGGATGTCGCCGGTGCGGGGCGCGATGCCGGACCGCTCGAGAAACGGCACGTGGCCGCCCTGCCCGACGAAACAGACCTCCTGGCTCTCGACCGCGTCGGCGGCCTCCAGATCGGCGGCGTGGGCGCGGGCGCGCACCTCCGGCTTGGTGAGTTCCCCCAGGGGAAAGTGGAGGCGCTCGCGGATCGAGGCCGGCAGCAGCGAGAGCATGTAGCTCTGGTCTTTGCGCTCATCCGCCGCGCGGGCGATCGTCGCCCGGCCGCCGTCGGTTCGGCGCACCCGCGCGTAGTGGCCGGTCGCCAGGCCGCGGGCGCCCAGCAGCGCGGCCGCCTGGGCGAGGATGCGAAAACGCACGGTGCCGTTGCAGGTGATGCATGGGTTGGGCGTTCGTCCGGCCTCGTACCCGGCGACGAAGCTCTCGACCACCCCGCGACGGAAGTCCTCGGCCACGTCGAGCGTGAGGTGGGGAATCCCCAGACGGTGCGCGGTCCGTCGAGCGAGCTGGACGGTCTGCGGCGAGCAGCAGGAGCGTTCGGCGCGCGCCGCCGCCGGATCGTGCCACAGACGCATGGTGACGCCGACCACGCGGTAGCCGGCGTCGCGCAGCAGCAGGGCCGAGACCGCGCTGTCCACCCCGCCGCTCATCGCGACCGCGACGGTTCCCCCGTCGAGCGGGATGCCCACCTCTCCCAGGCGGGCCGAGTACCACCCTTCCAGCGCGCGCGCGAGAGCATCGATCACCGCGTCGATCCCATGGCGACGCACCGGACCGAGCCCGCCAAGGTCCCGGTCGAGTTCGTCCGCTCCCAGGCGCAACGCGTCCAGCGGGTTCGCCCCGGTGATCCGCTCGCAGGCGGCGCTGGCGGCCGCCTGGAGGGCCCCGCAGCCGAACGCCATGAAACGGGCCTCCCGGATGCGGCCGCGGTCGATACGCAGCGCGATGCGCACCAGGTCGCCGCAGGCGGCGGCTCCGGATTCGCCCTCGGCGTCGGGGTCGGTCAGGGGGCCGGCACCCACCGGATCGCTCAGGTGGCGCAGGCTCTGCGGCGGGTACGGCGGCATCGCCTCAGACTAGAGCAGCGCGCCCCGGCGTGACGGATGAACGTCGACCGAAACACCCGACCCGCGCGGGCGGACACGGCCAGCGTTCTTAGGTGGGGTCGGCGGTGCTCAGCCGCCGCTGAGGGGCCCCGCCTTGCCGCTCCAGCTTGTGACTTGAACCTGCGATAGCAGGTTGGGACGCAGGCTGCCCATACGGGGTTCGTATGGGCCTGACACCGCGTCCCTTATCACTCGTGTTGGCTCAAGAGGTGAACCGGTAACGAGCAAGGCAGGGTTGGTATGAGTGTAGTGAACGCTGGCCGTGTCCGGTAGTTCGGCCGTCCGGTGGGGACACTTGAGCCTCGGGGCCCTCGACGCGCCGCGAGTGGGCATTTCCTCGCTCCAACCGCCGGCGGACACGGGATTCTCCGCCCGACGGCCGATGGGAGGTCATGTTGATTCCGGTCCCCCTCCCCACCTACACCGTCTCGCCCCTGATCGCGCCGTTGAGCGGGAGCCACCGGCGGACCGTCGAGGACGGCCTGCGCGCGCTGGCCGACGAGATCCCGACGGCGATCGTGACCGGGGTCGGATCCGGCCTTGGAGGTGAGATCGTCGAGTTGGCGGTCAACTCCGGCCGCGTGATCCTGTTGGAGCGCGCCGCCGCCTGAGCCTCAGGCGAGCACCCGCAGGTGCTGCCAGCGGACGAAGGCCTCCAATCCCGGTCGACCCAGTTCGCTGCCCACGCCCGATCCGCGCCAGCCGGCGTAGGGGGCGTAGGGCACCACCACCCGCCACCCGTTGATCACCACGGTGCCGCATTCGATCGCCTGGGCGGCGGCGAGTGTGCGTCGGTAGTCGCGTCCGCAGATGTAGCCGACCAGGCCGTAGTCGGGTCGGTTGGCCTCGGCGATCGCCGCATCGACGTCGTCGACCTCGATCACGCTCACGATCGGCGTGAACGGTTCCTCGTCGACCACCCGCACGCCGGGGCCGGCGCCGGTGATCAGCGCCGGGGCAAACCGGCGCCCGCCCACGTCCTCTCCCCCCTCGACCGTCCCCCCGTGGGCGCGCGCGTCGGCGATCAGCATGCGGTGGCGTTCCGCTCCGCGGGTGGTCGCCATCGGCGCGAGGGCGAGGTCCGCGATGCGCGCCCGCAGCCGTTCGGTGACGGCCCCCGCCAAGGCCCGCGGCACGATCACGCGGTTGATCGAGTAGCAGGCCTGGCCGGCGTTGGCGTACCCCTGAATCGCGGCGACCTCGGCCACCGTGTCCAGGTCGGCGTCGGGCAGGACCACCAGCGGCCCGTGGCCGCCGAGCTCGAGCGAGAGGGCCTTCAGGCGGGGGGCCGCCCAACCGGCGATCAGCTCGGCGACCCGGCGCGAGCCGGTGAAGGCGACCTTGTCGATTCCCGGGTGGGTGGCCAGCGCCTCGCCCAACGGCGGGCCGTCACCGGTGAGGCAGACCACCACCCCCGGCGGGATGCCGGCCTCGATCGCCAACTCGCAGACCCGACGGGCGGCCAGGGGCGCTTCCTGAGCGGGCTTGACGATCACGCAGCAGCCGGCGGCGAGGGCCGGGGCGAGCTTCCAGATCACCAGGGCGACGGGGAAGTTCCACGGGGTGATCGCGGCGACCACCCCGATCGGGGCGGGCCGGATGTGGCTGCCGGTGGTCAGGTCCGCGCCCGGCAGTTGGGTGACCCACAGGCGTTCGGCCTCGGCGGCGAAGTGATGCACCACCTCGCAGGCGCGATCGACCTCGGCGCGCGCCTCGGTGCGGTGCTTGCCCATCTCGCGGTGCATCAGGTCGGCGAGTTCGGCGGCCGCACCATCCATGGCCCGCGCAAAGGCGCCGATGGCCGCGGCGCGCTCCAGGGGCGGGGTCCCCGCCCAGCCGGGCAGCGCCGCGCGGGCGGTCGCGACCGCGGCGTCGACGTCCGCCCGGCCGGCCGCCGCCACCCGGGAGATCACCGCCTCGTCGTGGGGCG
>DAOKZF010000021.1:9156-14052 GCA_035325785.1 Miltoncostaeaceae bacterium | reverse complement strand
AGCGCTCGGGAGAGCGCGGCGCGATACAGCCCGTGGGTGCCGGCGCAACCGATCAGCTCCACCGGGGCACCACCGGCAATCGCGGGCGGTTCGCGATCCTCGAACACCGTCGCGATCAGCGCCGCCAGGCGCGGGTCACGCTCCGACCGGGCGACCGTCACCGGCTCGCAGCGATCGGCATCGGCCCGTCGCGCGTTCCAGTGGCCCTCGCGCGCCGCAAACGCGCGACGGGCGGGCGCGTGCAGCAGCGTGACCCGCACCTGGGTGTGGCGGGCGAGGCGACGCAGCAGCGCCCAGTCCGGCGGGATGATCTCGTCCACCCCGACGACGCTGACGGGCGGGAAACGGGTGAGTGCTTCGGCGGCGTCGACGAGCGCCCAGTGGAGATCGACCGGCTCGATGAGCGCGACGGTGGCCGCATACGCGGCCGCGAGCGCCCGCTCAGGGAGACGATCGGCCACCTGGGCCAGCCGCTCGGGCGTGATCCGCGCCGTGCGCAATTCGACGAGCGCCCGCTCCAGCGCCGCGAGGAAGCCAGGGGTGCGCGCCGCGGGGCCGAAGGCGTCCAGCAGAGGATCATCGAGGGCCGCGCGCAGCGCGATGCGTCGCAGGACGGGCGCGGGGCACGGAGGTGGCACGTGGTTGACGGCCGTTGCGACCCGTGCCCGCAGGGCCGCCAGGGTGATGACCTCGCGCGTCCGCCCGTCGTCCGGCGCATCAATCAGCGATCGACGCAGGCGGGCGGCCGCGTCGCGATCCCCCACCACGACCAGCCCTCCGGCCGGCCCGAGCGGCGGGCGCGCGCCGGCGCCATCGTGGCGCAACACGAGGGGCATACGGGCACCATATTCGCGCCGGCGGACGTCGACGCCACCCGCCGACCGGCATATCCTTGTGTCCATGATCACATGCGATGCGGCAACCCACCGGGAGGCGGGCTCATGAGCACCGTGCTGCGCAGAGGATTCCGTGCCGCGGGCGGTCTGCTCGCCGGCGTGGTCGCCTACGACCTGATCCAGCGACGCCACGCGATCCTGCGCAACTTCCCGGTGATCGGCCATCTGCGCTACCTGCTGGAGAGCGTCGGCCCGGAGTTGCGCCAGTACATCGTCACCGGGAACGACGATGAACGCCCGTTCTCGCGCAACGAACGCCGGTGGATCTACGCCACCGCCAAACGGCAGGATCCGCATTTCGGCTTCGGCTCGGATCTCCCCTGGGAACGCCAGCCCGGCCACATCATGATCAAGCACGCGGCGTTCCCGCTGGCCAGCAATCGCCCCGACCCGTCCGGTTCGCCTCTGCCGTGCGCCAAGGTGATCGGCGCCGCCCACGGACGGCGCCACGCCTTCCGCCCCCGGTCGGCGATCAACGTCTCGGGCATGAGCTTCGGCGCGTTGGGCGCCCACGCCGTCGAGGCGATGAGCCGCGGCTGCGCCATCGCCGGAGCGCTGCAGAACACCGGCGAGGGGGGAATCAGCCGCCACCATCTGCACGGATCGGGGATCGTCTTCCAGATCGGCACCGCGCACTTCGGCTGTCGCGACCGCGACGGCCGGTTCAGCCTTGAGCGGCTGGTCGAGACCGTCGAGCGCCACCCGGTGAAGGCCATCGAGATCAAGCTCAGCCAGGGCGCCAAGCCCGGGGTCGGCGCGCTGCTGCCGGCCGCGAAGGTGACCGCGGAGATCGCCGCGGCGCGCGGGATACCCGCGGGGGTGGACTGCCGCAGTCCCAGCCGCCACAGCGAGTTCTCGAATGTCGCCGAACTGCTGGAGTTCATCGAACGAATCGCCGACGCGACCGGGCTGCCGGTGGGCATCAAGTCGGCCGTGGGCGAACTCGACCTGTGGCGTGAGTTGGCAACCCGCATGGCCCGCGAACGCATCGGCCCGGACTTCATCACCATCGATGGCAGCGAGGGCGGCACCGGCGCGGGCCCGCTGGTGTTCACCGACCATGTGGCGTTGCCGTTCCGCTTCGGCATCGGGCGGGTGTTCCCCCTGTTTGCCGAGGCCGGCGTGAGTGAACGCATCGCCTTCCAGGGCTCCGGCAAGCTGGGCCTCCCCCAGAACGCCCTGTTGGCCTTCGCGCTGGGCTGCGACCTGGTCGCCGTCGGGCGCGAGGCGATGCTTTCGATCGGCTGCATCCAGGCTCAGCGCTGCCACACCGGGCGCTGCCCGACCGGCATCACCACCCACAACCCCTGGCTGCAACGGGGGCTGGTGCCCGAGCGGGCCGCCGGGCGCCTGGCGAACTACATCACCGGCATGCGCGCCGAAATGCTCCGCCTGGCGCGCACCTGCGGGGTCGACCACCCGGCGCTCGTGCCCCCGACCCAGATCGACCTCTTGGAGGATGGGCGGCCGGTGAGCGCCGCGGAGCGCTTCGGCTACGAACCGTCGTGGGGTCTGCCTTCGAGCGCCGACCGACGGGCGCTCATCCGGCTGATGGAGGACCTGGCGCGGGCTCGACCGCAGGAACCGGCGAAGGACATCGCGACCGGTCCGGGGGACTTCTCCCATCTGCCCTGAGCCAACAGGCGCCATCCCGGTGCTGGCGGACCCGATCGACCGCCGCGCGACCCTGGTGGCGTTCCACCACGACCGCTTCGACTACCCGCTGCCGCCCGATCATCGGTTCCCGCTGGGCCGCTACCGGCTGCTGCGCGAATCGCTTGCGCATGAACCGGGGGTGGAGTTGCGCGAGGCGCGGGCGGCCACCGACCGGGAGCTCGCCCGCGCGCACGGGGCCGCCTACCTGCACCGCGCGATCAACGGGGAGCTGTCACGCCGCGAGATCGCGGCCCTCGGGCTGCCCTGGTCGGCGCGATTGGTGGAGCGGGCGCGTCGCTCAACCGGCGCGACGATCGACGCGGCGACGCTCGCCATGCGCACCGGAGCGGCGGTGAACCTGGGCGGCGGCACCCACCATGCCGCCCCCGATGCGGGGCGCGGTTTCTGCCTGTTCAACGATGTGGTCTGCGCGATCCGTTCCCTGCGCGCCACGGGCGCCCTGCGGACGGTGGCCGTGATCGACACCGACGTCCACCAGGGCGACGGCACCCACCTGTGCCTGGCGGGCGACGCGCTGGCGGTGACCGGCTCGGTGAACGGGGGACGCAACTATCCCCTGCGCCGCGTGCCGGGCGATGTGGAGATCGATCTGGCGGACAGGACCGGCGATGATGAGTATCTGACCGCGGTGGCGGCCGTGGTCGATGGTGTGCTGGCCCGCGGCCGGCCGGAGCTGTGTTTCTATCTGGCCGGGGCCGACCCCTGGGAGGGCGACCGGCTGGGACGCCTGGCGGTGAGCGCCGCGGGGCTGGCCGAGCGCGACCGGCTGGTGCGCGACCGCCTGCGGGCAATCGGCATCCCGGTGGTGGTCGTGCTGGCGGGAGGCTACGGCGGGCCGGTGAGCGGCACGGTGGCGATCAACGCCGCGACGGTGCGGCTGTTTTCTGACGGCTGAGCACCCGCAGCGCGCTTGGTGAGCGCAGGACCGCCGCCCGTTCGAGCGCCCTGCCGCGCCGCGGAGCGATCCGCACCCGCACCGTGAGGCGGCCTCGGTCCATCAGCATGCGGCGCCCGCCGGGGGTGAGGGTGAGCGCCACTCGACCAGTCCGCCCGGCGGACAGTCGGACGGCCCGTCGGGCGATCACCACGAACCGACCCCGGATGCGCGGGTGGGCGGCCCGCACGGTGAGCGTACCGGTGCAGGGGCCGGTCCGCTGCGCGCACCGCACACCGATCACAAACCGGCCGCGGACCGTCACGGCTCCCGGCGCGCCGTTCACACGCGGTGGGGGCGCGACACGCGGTGCCGGGGCCGGAGCCGGCGGCGGACTCGGAACGATCTCGGGCATCGAGGGCGGCGGAGCCGAACCGGCGTCGGGCGTCGGCGTCGGCGTCGGGGTAAGGGTGGCAGTCCCCTGCGGCGTGGGATCGCACGGCGCCGAAAGGGGCGTCCCGTCCCAGGCGAATGCCCCCGGAAGATCGAGCGTGCCCCCGCTCACCGTGGCGCATTCGATCGCGGCGCTCCGTCGCACACCGGCGATCAGGGCGTCCTTCACCTGTTGCGCGTCGAGCGCCGGACGGCGCGTCAACAGCAGCGCGGCCGCCCCGGCGACGTGCGGCGAGGCCATCGACGTTCCCTTCAGCACCCGATAGGCGCAGGTCACGCGCGGGTCGCCCACCCGGAACAGGTCGCCCTGGGCCTCGGAGGCATCGCCCGGCGCCACCCCGACGCGGTACCGGAACCGCACGCCCGCGACCGCGTACGCGTCGTCGAGCGGCACCGTCACCGTGGCGGGCACCCCCGGCGTCAGTCCGGCGAAGTCGTGCAACGCGACCCACTGCCCGTCGGAGACCGACACGTCGAGGGCCAGGGTCGCCGGAGCCGCCTGGTCGGCGAGGGTCACCTCCTGGCTGACGCCGCATGCGTGGGCGCCGCCGAGGTTGAGGCCACCGTCCAACGTGAGCGTGGCCCCATCGACCGCCGGGGCGGGCGCGCTCCAGGTGCCGCTGCCCGCCGTCGACCAGGCGCCCGTGGGCGCGCCGATCCACTTCGGAGGAACGGGACGGCCGAGCGCGTCCACCTTCGCCGGGATGGGCACGGTCTCGGCATAGGTGCTCACCACGGGATCACCGGGCGCCAGCAGATCGACGCTGGCCCGCCCGTAGTTCGAGAACGATGCCCGTCGCGCATCGGACGCGATCGCGCCCACGCACAGCACGTTCGGGAACGGCAGGGTGCAGATGGTCGGCGACGACGCGGTGGTCGCATCGAGGTTGCGCCCGCTGTTGCCGGCGGCGACCACGAAGAGGGTGTCCGGATGGCCCGCGATCGCATCGGCGATCGTGCGGACCCCGGGGCCCGTGGGTTGATTGGCCGGTCCGG
>DAOKZF010000021.1:8660-9146 GCA_035325785.1 Miltoncostaeaceae bacterium | reverse complement strand
CGCCGTCGCTCAGGATGCGCAGGTTCTGGCGGACGGCGTAGTCGATCGCCTGCACCACCCCCGCGCTCGGGCAGCTCCCCTCCCCGCAGGCGCGCACCACCACCAGCCGGGCCTCGCCGGCGACCCCGGCGACCCCGATGCCGTCGTCGACCGTCGCCGCGATCGTGCCCGCAACATGGGTGCCGTGCCCGTCCGCGTCGTCCCACGCATCGGGCCCCACCGGCGCGCCGCTCTTCGGAACCCAGAAGTTGCGCGAGCGGTCGGTGTCGATGTTCGCGATCAGATCCGGATGCGACCGATCGATGCCGGTGTCGATCACGCCCACCGAGACCCCCGCCCCCTCGCCCACGGTCGGCCACATCGACACCACATCGGCCCCCGGAGGTCCGAGGAGCCCCCACTGTTGGTTCAGGAACGGATCGCTCGGCGGCGCGGCCGCCCCGCCGACGACGCCGGCCAACCAGAGGACCATCGCCAACAGAACCG
>DAOKZF010000021.1:0-8650 GCA_035325785.1 Miltoncostaeaceae bacterium | reverse complement strand
CGGGAACGCGCCAACGACCCGCGGCGCACGCGGCCCCCCGGCGCGCGGGACGGAGCGGTGTGGTGTGTCGGGTTCGCTCATCACGGATCTGAGCGCGAGGGTAGCCCCTCCCGCCGCCCGCGGCGCTCCCCATTCGGGGAGTTCTCACACATCCGATCGGATGGAGCGGGACGGCACCCGACCGGCCTCGAGAGAGCGCGCGGCGCGGCTATCCTCCCGGCATGTCCGCCGTCGCCCGCTCGTCCATGACCTGGTTCGCCGCGCTGCTGGCCTGCCTTGCGTTGGCCCCCGCCCTCGCGCAGGCCGGAGTGATCGCACGCGGGCCCGCCCCCGACGGCGCGCGTCTGCTGGGCCCGCTGTGCCGTCAGGACTCCGCGAACTTCCGCGCCTGGTGGAGCGAGGCCGCGGGCGCACCGGGGGCGATCGCCGGTGAGGACGGCTCGTGCGTCACGCCCCCGCAGACCGTGCGCCGCTTGCTCGCAGCCGCCGAGGCCGCCCGACGCCAGGCCATCGCCCTGGGTTTCCCGGCCGCGATCGGCGACGCGCCGCCGCCGGTGCTGCGCGATGCGGGGTTCACCCGTCGGTTGCTGCGCGACACGCCGGCGACGCGGGTCGCGGCCCTGGCCGCCCTGCAATCGACGGATCGTGGCCGTTACCTGGCCGGGTTGACCGCCCGCCAGCGCACCGCGCTGTTGCGCGGCCTGCCGAGCGCCACCCGCCGCGCGCTGCTGCGCGAATACCGGCGCGCCATCACCGGCCGTCCCGGCGACTTCGTCGGCGGGGATCGGCGGATCGACCTGGTGCTCGACGCCAGCGCGACCGGCGTGAGCGGGCAGGCATCGCCGTACCAGCCGGGCAGCACCACCTGCCGCAGCCGCCGAGACGGCACCCGCCAACGGTTCGTCGCCAGCTGGATGACGCTCCTGGTGGGAGACAACCCGGCGTATGCGCGCTCCACCCTCGCGCACGAGCTGATGCATGTGGTGCAGTGTGTGATGGAACTGCAGATCGGCACACCGTCGCTGGTGAAGGAGGGGACCGCCGAGTGGTTCTCCGCCCAGGCCGATCCGCTCGCGTTCCCCGGTTCGCCCACCCCCGACGGCGGGGTGAACGCCGGCAACGCGCGCACGGTGTCCTTCTGCAACCGGTTCAATCCACTCGAGGACGGCCTTCAGCCCTACGCGTCGTGGGCGGTGTGGGACGCCCTGAGCGCCGCCGAGGGTCCGGGGCGTGTGCGCGCCGCCCTGAACGCCTATCGGCGACCGATGGCCGGCACGGGTGAGGCCGCGATCGCGGTGGTCGGACAGGCGCGCTGGGCGGCGGCCGTGCGCGACGCCGCGCGCGCGCTGTGCATCGACCGACGATCGCCCGACGGACGGATCGGCTTCGCCGCACAGGTGCGCGATTTCCTCGGTGCCCTGGGCGAGCGGGCGACCCCCGGGGTGCCCGTCACGGTCGTCGTGCCGGCGGGAGGGGTGGTGAGCGTCGCCGCCCTGTGGCCCGCTCAGGCGACCGGCGCCGTGGCGGTGCGGATTCTGGCCCCCGGCCTCGCTCCGGCGACGCTCGCCGCACACGTCGGCGGATCGCTCGCGGGGAGCCCGCTGGCCGGCGTCGCCGGGCAGAGCGAGGCGTGGCTGCCCATCCCGGCCTCGGCGATCGGCGAGGGGTTTCTTCCGGTGACGATCGTGAACCCATCGGCGTCGATGCCCCTCACCGCGACCGTCGCCGTGATCGGCGCCGGTTAGGGCGCGCAACCGGCCGGCGGTGCGCACGCGCCGCGTCCGCGCCGACATGGGACGCCCCGCGGCCCCGAGGATGGATTGTCACGCGCCGCCGATGGGAATAGGTTCGCCCCACCATGTGGAGACGCTGGCTGGTCATCACGGGCGTGGTCGCCGCCGTGAGCGGGATCGCCGGCTGCGGCGGCGACACGGCGGTGGTGACGGTCACCGTCAACGATCAGAACACCGCCGCGACCGCGCCCACGACCAACCCGACCGGGGATGAGCCGCTCACCACCCTGACCGGCGGCGACACCGAGCCGACCGACACCGAGCCGACCGACACCGATCAACCGCCGGCCACGGAGACCGACGGCGAGCCGCCGTCCCAAACCCAACCACCCGCAGACGAACCCACAACGGACGAGCAACCACCCGCAAACGACGCCCGCGTGGAACGCCCGGATGACTTCCCCAACGGGGGCGAGGCCTACCTCCTGGATCACCTCAACCCCGACGTCGCCCGCCACTGCACTCGGGAGGACCCCGATTCGCTCTCCCGCGGAGCGGTCGCCGGGCTGTTCTGTGACACGACCGCCGTGTTCGGTGCCCGCGCCTTCTACGACCTCTTCCCGAACCAGGACAGGATGGGTGCCTCCTACGGCCGCTACCGGGAGGCGCACGATGTGCCGCCCAACGTGGGACGATGCATTCCCGGGCGACGCGCCACGTTCCGGACGCCCTGCGAGAACTCACTCATCCTCAATGAGGACCCCACCCGGGTCGTCGGACGGATGATGGTCTACGACGAGGAGGGCGAAACCTGGCTGATCGCCGGCCTCAACCCGCTCCGGACCCTGGTCTTCGTCACCGGGCCGGGCACCCGCGAGGTCGCCGGCTTCTGGTACGGGGGCGCTCATCCGCGTCTGTAGAGGTGGCGGTTCGCGGCGGCTCCCGCCCCGGTCATCCGACGGCCGACCATCCCCACGCGGCCACCCGTCCGCCGAACGACCCCGGCGGCGGGCGGGCGCGACGTAACCCCTATCATCCGGTGATGGGCGATCGTCCATCAGCGCATGTGCACGAGCACGCACGATCGGCGGTACGCCGCCCGCACCGAGGCGCGCGACCGTGAGGGTCTCGCGATGATCGATGCCCCCCTCCCGGATCCGGTTGATGTCGAGCTGCGTGACGGCACCACCGTGCGCGTGCGACCGGTTCGCGGCACCGATGCCCCCGGGCTGGCCGCCTTCCTCGAGGGGCTGAGCGCGGCCGACCGGCGCGACCGCTTCTTCGGCACGGTGGATGTGCCGAGCACCGCGCGGGCGCTCTCGGACACCGATGGCCGCCAGCACCACGGCCTGGTGGCGACGGCCGACACGCCGGAGCGGATCGTGGCGCACGCCCACTACGTGCGCGACGGCGCCGCCCCCTCGGCGGAGGCCGCGTTCGCCGTCGCCGCGCCCTATCGCCGGCGCGGCCTGGGCACCCTGATGCTGGCGCACCTGGCGCTCCACGCCCACCGCCACGGAATCGAGACGTTCACGGCGCTCGTGCTGCGCGCCAACCGCCCGATGGTCGACCTGTTTCGCTCCAGCGGTTTCCCAACCACGGTCGAGACCGTCGACGGCGAGCACGTGGTGCGGTTCCCAACCGCTTTGACGCCGGCGGCGATCGCCGCGTGTGAACAGCATGAGCGCGTCGCCGCCCAGGCGCTGATGCGCCGCGTGCTCGCCCCGCAGAGCGTCGCCGTGGTCGGCGCCTCGCGTCGACCCGACGCGGTCGGCGGGCGGCTGCTGCGCAACCTGATCGACGGCGGATATCCCGGGCGGCTCTATCCGGTGAACCACCGCGCGGACACGGTTCAGGGCCTGCGGGCCCACCGGACGGTGACCGATCTCCCCGAGGCGCCCGACCTGGTGGTGGTGGCGGTGCCGGCCGCCGCGGTGACCGCGGTCGCACGCGACTGTGCCGAGCGAGGGGCGGGAGCCCTGGTTGTGCTGAGCGCGGGCTTCGCCGAGGTCGGCGCGGCCGGATCGGCCCGTCAGAGAGAGCTGCTGGATATCTGCCGGGCGGCCGGAATGCGCCTGGTCGGCCCGAACTGCCTCGGCGTGCTGAGCACCGATCCCGCTCTGCCGCTCAACGCGACATTCGCCACCGCGATGCCACCGGCCGGCGGTGTGGCGATGCTGACCCAGAGCGGCGGGCTGGGCATCGCCCTGGCGGAGGCGGCCAACGAGATCGATCTGGGGCTGTCGGCGTTCGTGTCGGTGGGCAACAAGGCCGACATTTCCGGCAATGACCTGCTGAACCACTGGGCGGACGACCCGCGCACACGGGTCGTGCTGCTGTATCTGGAGTCGTTCGGCAACCCGCGCCGGTTCGCGCGCATCGCCCCGCGGGTGGCCCGCGAGACACCGATCATCGCCCTGAAGGCGGGACGCAGCCGGGCCGGCGCCCGGGCGGCCGCCTCACACACCGGGGCGTTGGTGGCGGCCTCGGACGCCACCGTCGATGCGCTCTTCGCCCAAACGGGCGTGATTCGCGCCAGGACGATCCGCGAGATGTTCGACATCACCCGCCTGCTCGCCTCCCAGCCGGTGCCGACCGGCGCGCGGGTCGCGATCGTCACCAACGCCGGCGGTCCGGCGATTCTGTGCGCCGACACCTGCGCCGATCAGGGGCTCGATGTGGTGGATCTGCCCCAGACGGTGCGCGAGCGCCTGGGCGCCCACACGCCGCCCGAGGCCGCGCTGGCCAACCCGGTCGACCTCCTGGCGGGCGCCGGCCCCGACCGGTTCCGCGCCGCCGTGCGCGAACTGGCCCGCTCGGGGGCGGTTGACGCCCTGGTGGTGATCTACATCCGCCCGGGATCGGACAACCGAGGGGCCGAGGTGGCGCGCGCGGTCGCCGAGGAGCTGGCCGCCTGCGAGAACCCGCTCCCCTACGCGCTGGTGCTCATGTCGGGCGCCGACCGCGCCGCGGTGCGCGCCGACCCGCCGCCCGGACGGCCGCCGGTCTACGACTATCCCGAGGCCGCCGCGCGCGCCCTGGGCCACGCCGTGCGCTACGGGCGCTGGCGCAGCCGCCCGCCCGACCGGGTGCCCGCGCACCCCGATTGCGATCCGGCGCGCGCCGCGGCGCTGCTGGCGCGCGCGAGCCTGGGTGGCGAGCGCTGGTTGACCCCCCAGGAGGTGGCCGACCTGTTCGCGGCCTACGGGCTGCCGCTGATCGAGACCCATCGGGTGGCAGACGAGGCCGAGGCGGCCCGCGTCGCCGGCGCCCTGGGACGGGCCGTCGTGGTGAAGGCCGTGGCGCCCGGATTGGTGCACAAGAGCGACGTGGGCGCCGTCCACCTGGGCCTCCAGGGCGCCGAAGCGGTCCGGGTCGCGGCCCGCACCATGCGTCGTCGGGTGGAACGGGCGGGCTTCGCGGTGGATGGGTTTCTGGTGCAGCCGCAGGCGGACCCGGGTGTGGAACTGCTGGTCGGCGTCAGCACCGACCCCCAGTTCGGTCCGGTGATCCTCTGCGGCGCCGGTGGCACCGCGGCCGAGGTGCTGCGCGACGTGACGGTGCGCCTCACCCCGCTCGGCACCCGCGAGGCGGCGGGAATGCTGCGCGAGTTGCGCCTCTGGCCGCTGCTGGAGGGGTTCCGGGGCGCCCCACCGTGCGACGTGGCGGCGGTGGAGGACCTGATCACGCGCGTGGCGGCGCTGGCGCACGCCCATCCACAGGTCCGCGAGCTCGACGGCAACCCGGTGTCGGTCGGTGAGCACGGGGCGGTGATCCTCGACGCGCGGGTGAGGGTGGGCCCGGCGCCGGCGCCGGCACCCTGGCCGTCGTTGCGGGCGGTTCCGCCCGACGACCCGACGGTGGTGGGCGCCCCCGATGGGTGACCCGCTGTACCTGCACCACCCCGAGTGCCTGGGACACGACAATGGCCCCGATCACCCCGAGAGTCCCGAGCGGCTGAGGGCGATCGAGGGCGAGTTGGCCCGTCGGCGGTGGTGCGGGTATCGGCGTTGCGAGGCGCCGGAGGTCGATCCGGCGGCGCTGGCGGCCGTGCATGGCGCCGACCACCTGGAGCGGGTGATGCGCGGCGGCCCGCTGGACGACGGCGAGACGGTCTCCGGGCCCGGTTCCCCCGCCGCGGTGCGCCGCGCGGCGGGCGCGGCCTGCGAGTTGGCGCGCGCGCTGTTGGTGGGCGAGGCCCCGACCGGGTTCTGCGCCGTCCGCCCGCCGGGCCATCACGCCGACGCCGACTCAACCTGGGGGTTCTGCCTGGTCAACAATGTGGCGGTCGCCGCCCGCCACCCCCCCGAGCGCCTGGGCGCCCGGCGGGTGATGATCGTCGACTGGGATGTTCATCACGGGGATGGGACGGCGGCGATCTTCCGCGACGATCCGAGCGTCCTCTATGTGAGCATCCACCAGACGGGGGTCTTCCCCGGCACCGGAGCGCTCACCGAAATGGGCGCCGGTGCGGGGGCGGGTTACACGGTGAACCTCCCGGTGCCGGCGGGCAGCGACGGCGAGGTGTGGCGCTCGATGATCGAATGGATCGTCGTGCCCGTGGGCGAGCGGTTCGCCCCCGATTTGATCCTGGTGAGCGCCGGATTCGACGCGCACCGCGACGACCCGTTGGCCGGATGCGCTCTGGAGACGGAGGACTTCGGCGAGCTGGCGCGCCATGTGCGGGCGCTGGGCGCACGGGTGGGCGCCCCGGTCGGCGCCGTGCTGGAGGGCGGATACCACCCGCCGGCGCTCGCGGCGTCGGTGCGCGCCACCATGGAGGGCCTCGCCGACGGCCGCCCGCCGGAGTCGGCACCGCCGGACTTCCTCACCGAACGCGCCGCCGCGCGCGTGGCGCACCACTGGCGCCTGTAGGGCGCCGGGAGCGCGGTGGGGTGGTCGCCGGCAGACCGCCGCGGACCACCCCACCGCGGGGCGTCAGGCCCCGCCGACCGGCATGGCGGTCACCACCACGTTGTCGCGGTAGTGGCCGATCGCCTGGTTGAAGGGACCGCCGCAGGTGACCAGCACCAGCCGCCCGCGCCCCTTCAGCGAGAAGATGCTGGGCGGCAGCTTGTCCTTCAGCACCAGTTGCACCGAGGTGACACGGTAGGTGCGGGTGCGCCCGTCCGCGGTGGTCACCTGAATGCGCTGCCCGGCGCGGGCCCGCTTGAGCGGGAAGAACGCACCGGCCCCCTTGCGGGCGCTGTCGACATGGCCGGCGATCAGCGTGGCGCCCTGCGGGTCGCCGGGCACGGCACCGTCAGCTCGCCCTTGGCCAGGTTGATGCCGGCCGGCGACACCGCGGCGTTGATGTTCAGTTCGGTGCTGCGCACCCGCACCGGCGCGGATCGGCGAGCGCTCTGGGTCGCCCGCGCACCCGCGACGGATGCCCCCAGCGGTGCGCGACCGGTATTGATGGTCGGCGCGACCAGGGCCGTCTCGGCCACCTCGGCGCACCGGCCGGTGAACGGCCGGACGTTCGGCTGGGCGGGAATCCGTTCCCGGTACGTGTACAGACCGACCCGGTCGATCTTCACCGGAGCGGTTCGATAGGTGCCGTTTCCGTTGGCCTGCACCGTTCCCTGCCACACCGGGGTGCCGGTGCAGCGAAGCGCCGCGCGGGTCGCGAACGGCCCGAACAGCTCCACCTCGACGGTCGCCGGCGTGCCGCCCAGGCCCTGCACGCGCAGGGTGTCGAACAGGGTGGCACCCGGGCGCAGCACCTCGGCCGACGCGACGGTGGTCACGGTCGGGGTCGCGGTGGTGATGGTGGTCTCGGCCGCCTCGGCGCACTCGGTCTGGACGGCGTCGAACGCCTCGCTGGCGGCGATGCTCTCGCGGTAGGTGTAGTACCCGGCGCGGTTGAGCCTCACCGAATCGGTGGTGTAGTTGCCGTCGCCGGTGGCCGTGAACGTGCCGGTCCAGAATGGGGTCCCCGAGCAGGTCATGGCCGCCTCGCTCGGATACGGCCCCCACAGCTCCACGTTGACCGTGGCGCTCAATGCGCCCAGGCCGCTCACCGAGACGCTGTCGGTGACGCTGTCCCCGGGCACGGTGCTCTGTTTGCTGATCTGGGTGCGGATCGCGGGTGCACCCATGGCGACGGTGGTCTCACTCACCTCGGCGCACGCGCTCTGTTGGGCGCCCACGAAACCGCCGGCCGCGATCGATTCGCTGTAGCTGTAGTACCCGGCGGTGGTGAGGGTGAACGGATCGGTGGTGTACGTGCCATCGCCGGCGGCGGTCACGGTGCCGGTCCACACCGGCGCGCCATCGCAGCTGATCGCCTCGCGGGTCGCGAACGGACCGCGCAGCTGCACGATCACCTGTGCGGTCTCGCCATTCAGCCCGGTGACGTTCACCGTGTCGAAGATCTGGGCGCCCGGGCGGGTCTGCTGGGCGCTCACCTGGGTGCTCACCTGCGGCTGGGTCTCGACCACGAAGGTCTCGGCCGGGATGGCGCAGGCGGTCGCCACCGGGTTGAGGTTGTCGTCGCCGGCGATCTCCACCCGGTAGGTGTAGTATCCGAGGCGGTCGGGTCGCACGGCGGGGCTCTGGACGGTGCCCGAGGCCGTCACCGGAATGGTGTGGCGCGCGTACGGTTCCCCGTCGCAGCGGATCTCGTCCGGGCTGCGGAACGGGCCGTACATGAGCGACTCCACCTGGATGGTGCGCCCGGCGGGGATGCCGGTCAGGCGAATCTGGTCGCTGTTGTTCTCGCCCAGCAGCAGACGCTCGGGTTGGGCGGCCGTGGTGACTCTGATGGTCGCCTTCTGGGCGGTCTCGCTCGCGGTGGCGGTGACCCGCTGGCTGTTGGGCGCCGCGAGGCGCTGGCCGTTGCGCTTGGCCTTCGCGGTGGTCGGGGTGTAGAAGCGCGGCAGGGTCGACGGCAGCTCGTCGGCGCTGGCGCCGAT
>DAOKZF010000020.1:11720-14319 GCA_035325785.1 Miltoncostaeaceae bacterium | reverse complement strand
GACATCGGGTCCGGACACGTGGTACCCGTTGATCTCCGACAGGACCGCCTCGGGCAGCCCGGAAAAGTTCAAGCGCATCGCATCGCCCCCTCGATCGTCAAGGAACGCCCCCCGCCCGGGCACGAACGCCACCTGGTACTTGTCGGTGGCCGCCGCCAGCAGGTCGCTGGTGTCGATGCCGGGAATGGTCGCCCACACGAACAGGCCACCCTGGGGGCGGGTCCAGCGGGCCTCGGAGGGCATCTCCTCCTCCAGCGCCCGCAGCATCGCGTCGCGTCGGCGACGGTAGATCCCCGACAGACGCGCCACATAATCACGCCAGTCGTGGCGGCGCAGATATTCGACGATGAACCGCTGGGAGATGGTCGACGAGCACAGGTCGGCCGCCTGCTTGCCCAGGTTCATCTTGCGCAACACCGGGGCGGGCGCGGCGACCCATCCGGTGCGCAGACCGGGGGCGAGGATCTTCGAGAAGGTCGACAGATACACCACCCAACCGGCGCCGTTATCGAGTTCCCAGAGGGTCGGCAGGGCCTCGCCGTCGAAGCGGATCTGCCCGTAGGGGTTGTCCTCAACGATCAGCAGCTCCTGGGCGTGGGCGAAACGCACCAGACGCTCGCGCCGTTCGCGCGACAGGCTCACCCCGGCCGGATTGTGGAAGTTCGGGATGGTGTACAGCAGCTTCGGCCGGCGCCCCTCGGCCACCAGCTCGGCGAAGCGTTCCTCCAGCAGGTCGATCCGCAGACCGTCATCGTCCATCGGCACATGCTCGACCCGCGCCTCGTAGGTGGTGAAGCTCGGCACCGCCCCCGGATACGTGGGCCCCTCGGCCAACACCGTGTCGCCGGGATTCACGAACGTGCGAATCGCCAGATCGATCGCCTGCTGCCCGCCGGTGGTGACGATGATGTCCTCGGGCAGGGCCACCGCCCCCTCGTGAGCCATCACGCGCACGATCCATTCGCGCAGCTCGACCAGGCCCTCGGTCGGCCCGTACTGGAGGGCCGAGGCGAGGAAATCGCGCGCGATCACCGCGGTGACCTCGTTGTAGATCTCCACGTCGAAGGCCTCGGTGTCCGGCAGGCCGGTGGCCATCGAGATGATGTCGGGCCGCTCGGCGAGGGACATCATGTCGCGCATCGCCGACGAGACGATCCCCGATGCGCGCGAGGCGAACCGCGCGTCGTAACGGGCGCCGTCCATGGGCGTGAGGGCACTCTCGGCCGGACGCGGCCGAGGCGGCGGAATCGAGGCGGGCGTGGGGTGCTCCTGAGGATCGGGACGGGGCATGGAGACGGCTGCGAGTTTATTCCCCCTTTGGCTATTCGCCCAAGAGGACCTTTGTTACCATCGGCCGCCGTGTCACCCCGGCAGCCACCGCTCGTCTCGAGCGCCGAGCCCTCCCTCCTGCGGCCACCGCGTCTGCGCGGGCACGGACGCGACACGTGGGCCCAACTGGTGCGCTTCTGCGTGGTGGGCGCGAGCGGCTACCTGGTGAACCTGATCGTGTTCGCCCTGCTGCTGAACGGCGCCGGCGTACACCACCTCATCGCCGCGATCGGGGCATTCCTGGTCGCATGGCTGAACAACTTCATTCTCAACAAGTTCTGGACCTTCCGTCGACACGAGCTGTCGATGGCCCAGCAGAGCGCGCGTTACATGGCGGTGAGCCTGGTCGCGCTCGCGTTGAACCTGGTCCTGTTGGAGATCATGGTGCTGGCGGGAACGCCGGAGATCCCCGCGCAGGCGATCGCGATCGCCGCGGTCACCCCGGTGAACTTCCTGCTGAACCGGCGCTGGTCGTTCCGGTAAGACCGTGATGGCTCGCGCCCGGCTCCTCGTGGCGCTGGCCTGCCTGCTGGTGATCTGCGCGGCGGTGTCGGTCGGCCCGGCGACCGCCCAACGGACCGCGCCCCCGAGCATGACCGTCGCCCCGGGGCCGACCGACGTCGCCCGGATCGTCCACGATCTGGCCGCGGAGGCCGCCCAACGTGGCGCGCAGGTGGAACGCCGTCTGGCGCAGGCGGCCGCGGGGCCCACGCGCGCGCCGGCCGCCCTGAACGAACGAGAGGCGAAGGAGATCGCCGCCGGCTCGCGCAAGATCCAGTCGTGGATCGCCGAGCATCCGATCGCGCGGGTCACCGCCACTTTCGACGACGCGAAACGCGAATGGACCGTCTTCTACGTCGCCAAGGATGCGAAGGGCACCGAGCGCACCGAGGCTCAGGCGATCATCGCGGACGACACCGGCCTGATCAAAGAGGAACGGGTCGGCCCCCAGGTGGCCTGGATGATGGCCCGCGGCTATCCCGGGGCCTTCGGCCGAGCGGTCAACCGGCCGGCGATCTGGACGATCCTGTGCGTGGTGTTTCTGCTGCCGTTGCTGCCCCTTCGCGAGCCCCGGCGCCTGTTTGCCTGGCGGACCCTCGATCTGCTGGCGCTGCTCTCGTTTTCGCTCTCGCTCAGCTGGTTCAACCGGGGGGAGGTGTTCACCTCGGTACCGTGGCAGTACCCCCCGCTGATCTATCTGGCGGCGCGCATGATCTGGATCGGCCTGGCTCGCGCGCGCCACGCCCGCCGACCGCCCGACGGCGAATCC
>DAOKZF010000020.1:10397-11710 GCA_035325785.1 Miltoncostaeaceae bacterium | reverse complement strand
CCTGAACGCCTTCGATTCGAACGTGATCGATGTGGGATACGCGGGGGTGATCGGCGCCGACCGAATCGCCCACGGGCAGACCCCCTATGGCACGATGCCCGATGACTGCGCCAGCTGTGACACCTATGGCCCCCTGAACTACCTGGCCTACGTGCCCTTCGAGCTGGCCCAGCCATGGCACGGCAAATGGGATTCACTGCCGGCGGCCCACGGGGCGGCGTCGCTGTTTGACCTGCTGTGCCTGGCGGGGATGTTCATGCTGGGGTGGCGCCTGGCGGGGTTGCGTCTGGCGTTGACGCTGGCGTTGGCGTGGGCGGCGTTCCCGTTCACCGCCTACGTGCTCGAGACCAACGCGAACGACTCCCTGGTGGCCGCCGGGTTGATCTGGGCCTTCGCCGTGCTGCACCGCCCGTTGGCGCGGGGGCTACTGCTGGGGCTGGCGATGTCGGCCAAGTTCGCCCCGGCGATTCTGCTGCTGCTGTGGGCCCGCCGACCGTTTCCGCGTCCGAACGGACGCCGCCAACTGCTGCCGTTCCTCGGGGGGCTGCTGGTCGCGGCCGCAGCGGTCGGCTGGGTGCTACTGCTGGACGGCGCCGACGGGGTGCGGGCGTTCTGGTCGCGCACGATCGGGTATCAGATGGGCCGCGATTCCCCGTTTTCGCTCTGGGGTCAGTACCCGGGGTTGCGTCCGGTGCAGATCGCGGTGATGGTGGCGGTGATCGCCGGCGCGCTCGCGCTGGCCCGGTGGCCGCGCCGTCTGGATCTGGTGTCGGTCGCGGCCTTTTCCGGCGCCCTGCTGATCGGGACGCAGCTGACGTTGACGCACTGGTTCTACCTCTACATCCCCTGGTTCCTGCCGTTTGTGCTGCTGGCGATCGTGCCGGCCTGGCCGGCGCCGACGCCCGCGGCGACCCGGAATCCCGACCCGTCCGATGGACACCCGGTGAGCGCGGTGCCCGAGGCCCCACCCGCGGTGGCCGGCGCGTGAACCGCACCTTCGAGCGCTGGCTGCCGTGGCTGCTGGTGGCCCTGGCCATCCCCGTGTGGCTGGTGGCGCTGAACGTCGGCCCGTTGAGCGAGCGCACGATCACCGACATCCCCGTCTATCAGGATGCGTGGCGGGCGATCGCCGACGGCGGTATCCCGTACCGCGACTTCAATCTGGAGTATCCGCCGCTGGCCGCGGCCCTGTTCTGGCTAGCAGGCGCCCTCCCGATGCCCTATGCGGTGGCCTTCGCCACGCTGATGTTCGCCTGCCTGGCGGCCTGCATCGTGGCGGTGGTCCGCATGGCTCAGGTGGTGGACACCACGCC
>DAOKZF010000020.1:0-10387 GCA_035325785.1 Miltoncostaeaceae bacterium | reverse complement strand
GGGGTGGCGGTGGCCCTCGCACCGGTCCTGCTGGGCAGCGTGCTCGGCACCCGTTACGACCTGGCTCTGGCCGCGGCGCTGGCCTGGATGCTGTGGGCCGCGTTGACCGAGCGCTTTCGCCTGATGTGGACCCTGTTGGCGGTGGCGGTGTTGATCAAGCTGGTTCCCCTGGCCCTGATCCCCATTCTGGTGATCTGGCAGCGCCACCACCGGGGGCTGGGGGCGGCCGTGAAGGGGGCGGCGGCCTCGCTGGCGGCCGTCGTGGTGGTCTTCGCCCCGTTCGTGATGCTCTCACCGAGCGGCACGTGGCGGCTGTTCAGCTATCACCTCGACCGTCCGCTGCAGCTCGAATCGGTGGGGGCCTCGTACCTGTTGGGCCTGCACGCGCTGGCGGATATCCCGTTGCACATCGAGCATTCGTTCGGCAGTCAGGGTCTGGGCGGACGGGGTCCGGCCGTGATCGCCGGCATCGCCACCGCAGTGCTGCTGGGATTGCTGGCGGCGATCGCCATCAGCCTGTCGATCGGCCTGCGCCGGGCCCGCCCGCCGGGCGATGCGGGCCTGTTCATGGCCGCGTCGTGCGCCAGCGTGGTGGCGCTGCTGGTCGGCGGGAAGGTCCTGTCGCCTCAGTTCATGATCTGGCTGCTGCCGGTAGCGTTCCTGGTGACCGGCCGCTACGGGCGGGCCACCTTCGCCCTGGCGATCGGCGCGATGCTCCTCACCGTTCTGTACTTCCCGTACTTCTACTGGGATCTGGTCGCGCTGGACCCCTGGGCGATCGCCATCCTGGTGGCACGCGATGCCTGCCTGATCGCCCTGTTGGCGGCCTGTTGGCCCCGCCCGTCGATCGCCCGTCGCCCGCGCGGTTGGATGTTCGACTCCGGTCGCCCGGCGGGAGAACGGGCGATCGCCGCGCGCTATCTGATCGATTAGCGCGCGGCGCGGCGCCGTCCGATCAGACGGGGTCCGCGTCCTCGACGCTGATCGGCATGATCGCGGTCGCCCGTCCATCGGAACCGACGTCGATCAGCGCGCCCTGCACCAACACACCACCGGTGGCCGGCTCGAAGCGTCCCATCGCCCCGGTGAGGAAACGTTGGACGATGGTCTCGCTGTGCACGCCGATCACCGAATCGTGCGGACCGGTCATGCCCAGGTCGGTCATGTAGGCGGTGCCGCCCGCCAGCACGCGCGCGTCGGCGGTCTGCACGTGGGTGTGGGTGCCGACCACCGCGCTCACCCGCCCGTCCAGGTAGCGCCCCAGGGCGACCTTCTCGCTGGTGGCCTCGGCGTGAAAGTCGACCAGCACCACGTCGGCCGTCGCCCGCGCCCGCTCCACCAGATCGTCAATGATCATGAACGGACTCTGCGACACGTTCAGGAACACCGCGCCCATCAGGTTGATCACGCTCAGCGGCCCGGCGACGGTCTCGACGGTGGTCAGGCCCCGCCCGGGGGCGCGCACGGCGATGTTCGCCGGGTGCAGCAGCCGCGGCTCGTTGGTGAACAGAGGATAGGTCTCGCTGCGGCGCAGGCTGTGGTTGCCGCCGGTGATCACATCGACACCGGCCTCGAGCAGCTCCTTCACCTGGCGGGGAGCGGTGCCGCTGCCGGCGGCGGCGTTCTCGGCGTTCACCACCACCGCGTCCGGTCGGTGCTCCTCGCGCAGGTCCGGCAGGTGGGTCAGCAGGGCCCGCAGCCCCACTCCGGCGAACACGTCGCCGATCATCAGGATTCTCATGCGCTCACGACAGCAGGTCGGCGCGGGTGTGGATCAGTTCCATGTGCACATGGTTGCCGCTGTCGGAGGTGAACTCGGCCAGCTCCTGGCGGCCAAGGGGCGAGAAGTCACGCACCCGGCCGATCAGCGTCTCGCCGGCCTGCACGGCGCTGCCCACCTGCGGGCGACCGCCGCGTTCGGGATCGTCCAGATGCATCATGCGCACCACCACCCCGCGCGAGGCGACGTCGGGCGCGATCGACACCTCGAAGCCCTCCAGGCGACCGTCGGCCTTGTAGTCGGCCACGCTCACCACCACCCCGTCGACCGGCGAGTAGACCGGGGTGCCGGCGGGCGCCCCGATGTCCAACCCGGCCGTCTCGGGGCCCAGTCGCCCGTTGCGGTCGATCTGTTTGATGTCGAGCGCGCCGGTGCTCTCCATCGCCACCGCGGTCGGGTCGCCGATGGGATGAAAGGCCGCCGCCGTGATCACCGCCGGGTCGACCGGCACCTTGAGCGTCACCCCCTCACCGCGGGCGATCGCCAGGTCGGGTGGCCTGCCGGCGGCAACCACCGTCTCGGCCACCGGAGGGGCGAGCGGCCCGGCGTTCTCGCTCGAGCGCGCCCCGACCAGCACAAACACGGCCACCAGCAGGGCGACCACCGCCAGGGGACCGGCGACCCCCAGCGCGACGCGCCGATGACGATGCCGTCGTTGACGGCGCGCAAGGGACCGCCGGTGCGCCAGATGCTCCCGGGTGTGATGCGCCATATGCGCCCAAGGGTAACGCGGCCGGCCGACCATCGCCACAGGCGGATGCACACCGGCGCCCATCACACCGTGACCACCGGGGCAATCCGTTGGGGGTCATCGCCGACCCCACTACACTGCGGCCCATGTCCGACCATGGAATCCCCCTCTCTCGCCGCGGCGAGCCGATGCGCTGCCCGGCCTGCAACACGCGCCTGGTGGAAATCGAGCGCTCCGACGTGCTGATTGACGCCTGCCCCGAATGCCGTGGAGTGTGGCTCGACCGAGGAGAGCTCGACAGAATCCTCGACCGTGAGCGCCGCGCCAGTGCGGCGGTCGTGGATGACGATGAGGACTTCTTCTCTGAGATGGAGGGCCGCCGCGACCCCGGGCGGACCGCGTCGGAACACGATCGTTCCTCGCACGCACCGCGAAAGAAAAAGAAGAAGCGGTTCGGTGTGCTCGAAGACCTCTTGGATTTCGATCTCGGCTGACGGGCTCGACAGCACCCGGTGGAGCCCGGCCCGGTGAGAATCGTGGCCACAGCGGCCCCACGCGGCACCGGATGAGCGAGGCGGTCGCCGGTCCCGGGGCACCGCTGCTGAGCGCCCACGGCCTGGGTCGCCGCTTCCGGCGGGTGCGGGCGCTGGAGGGGGTCGACGTGGATCTCGCCCCCGGCGAGTCGCTGGCGTTGCTGGGCCCCAAAGGCGCCGGCAAGACGACCCTTCTGGGAATGCTCGCCGGGGTGGTCCGTCCCGATGAGGGCACCATCTCATGGGCGCGCAGCCGCCCGGCGATCGGCTGGGTTCCTCAACGACCGGCGGTCTACGCTCGCCTGAGCACCCGCGAGAACCTGGTGCTGTTCGCCGGCCTCGAGGGACGGGCCGACCCGCAGGCCAGAGCCCTCGAGCTGCTCGACGAGGCCGACCTGGCCCGTTTCGCCGATCGGCGGGCGGAGGATCTCTCGACCGGAACCCTGCAGCGGCTGAATCTGGCGGTTGCCCTGACCGGCGATCCGTCGGTGCTGCTGCTGGACGAACCGACCGCCACCGTCAGCCCCGACCAGCGTCGACGGCTCTGGGCATGGCTGGAACGGCTGCGCTCCGAACGCGACCTGGCGGTGATCTTCTCGACCCAGTCGGTCTCGGAGGCCGCCCGGCACGCGGACCGCATGCTGGTGCTGGTCGACGGTCGGTTGGCGTTCTCGGGGGCCGTCGACCGCATGATCGAGGCGTACGGAGCCGCGAGCGACCCGGACGGCGACCGCGCCGGAGCGGCCTTCGTGCGACTGGTTGAGGGGCGCATCGGGGAGGCCGGATGAGTGCGCTGCGCCTGCTGCTGGTCAAGGACCTGCGCCTGCTGGTTCGCTCGCGCGGTCTGCTCGCGATGCTGGTCCTCTACCCCCTGCTGGTGAGCGCCCTCGCGGTCACCGCCTTTCAGGCCGGGGACCGTACCCCTCGCCTGGCGATCGTCAACCTGGATGTCGCCGGACGCACGGTGCAGGTGGGCGATGAGCGCCTGTCGGTCGACGACTACATCGCCCGGATCGGCGCGGACGCCCACCTGATTCCGTTGGAACCACGGGCCGCCACCGACGCCCTGGAGCAGGGCCGAATCGACGGCATCGTCACGATTCCCCGCGGATTCGTCGCCGATCTGCAGTCGGGGCTGCGGGCCCCGACGGTCACCCTGACCACCGGCACCCGCTCGCCCTTCACCGCCGAGGCGCTCGAGCGGCGCCTGCGCGCGGAGGTGTTTCGCCTCAACCAGGCGCTGGCCCGCGGGTATGTCGACCAGGTGATGGGACTGGTCGACATCGTGATCAACGGTGGGCGTCTCGGCCTGTTCGGGCGAAGCGCGGACGCCCTGGGGCTGGTGGCCAGCCGTGAACGCGTGCGCGACATCCAGCACGACCTGCGCGCGAAGGGCGACGCGCGGACCGCCCGACGGCTGGAGCCGTTGATCCACTTCATCGATCAGACCAAGGCGAACCTCGACCTGGCGGGCCCGGCCGCCGGCGTGATCCGCGCTCCGATCGAGCTGCGGGCGGAAACGGATTCCGGCCACTCGACGGGCGGACAACGGCTGCTGACGACCTTCGGCCTGGCCGCCGCGCTGCTGGTGATCCTCGGTCTGGCGGCCCTGCTGCTGGGCGCCGCGGGGATCGCCTCCGAACAGGACGACAACGTCCTGCAGCGATTGACCCGCGGCCTGGCGCCGACGCCGGTGATCGTGGTGGCGAAGGTCGTGTTGGTGGCGGTTCTCGTCACCCTGGCCGGGCTGGTGGTTCTCGCCGGCCTCGCGCTCGCCGGGTTGGTCGAGGTTGGACACTGGTGGTTGTGGCCGCCGGTGCTGATCCTGTTCGGCGCCGCCTGCGGCGCGCTCGGCTGCCTGATCGGTTCGCTGACCCGCGACGGACGCGCCGCGCTGCTGGTGACCTTCATGGTCAGCGTGCCGTTGATCGCGCTTCCGCTGCTGCCGGGAGCGCTCGCGGAACGATCGGCGTCCCTGGTGCCATCGGGCCCGGCCTTCACCCTGCTGCGCAACCTGCTGTGGCAACCATCGTTGAGCGCCGCCTCGGTTCTCTCCGCCATGGGGGTGCTGGTGGTGATGACGGCCCTCGCCGGCGCCCTGGCGGCGGTGGCGATCGGTCGTCGCGCGCGCGCGTGAGCGGCTTCAGCGCGTCGGTATGGCGGCCGATACTGTGCCCGCCGGACCGGCGCGATGGCGCTCGTCGAAACGGAGCGAGGGATGGGCTGGGATTCAGAAGGGCCGAACGCCGAGGGAGAGGAGTGGTCCCGGCGCACCCCGGGGGCGCCCTGGGAACCGCCTGCACGGGCTGACCGGCGACATGAAGGGCTGGCGCGGCTGCCCGGTGGTCGCGACGGTCTCTGGGTGATCGCCTTCATCCTGCTGGCGGCGGTGGCGATCTTCGTGGCATTGCAGAACACGCCCCTGCGCAACTCGGCCGATGCGGTGAGCACCCCCACCACAACCCGCCCCGTGCAGGGACGTGACGCCAAGAACACGCGACCCAACCGGAATCGGACCGCGCCGGCGCGGGTGCCGACCAACCGTTCAATCACGGTGTCGCCGCGCGAGGGGCAGCGGATCCTCGCCTGCCTCGACGCCGCCAACGGCGATCCGGCCAAGATGCAGCGGTGCGTGCCGTGAGATACCGCATCTGCGCCCTGCTCGGCGTGCTGGTGGGTGCGGCCGCGGTCGGGCTGCTGTCGTCGGGAGTGTTCTCGATCGTCCAGGTCGGCACCTGCGCAGCCGGTGGCCCGTACGTGATCGCCAACGAATGCCCGAGCGACATCGGCTCGCTGATGGGCCGCCTCAGCGCGGGCATCGTCGTGCTGATGTTGGCGGTCGGCCTATTCGGCGCGCGGGGAGCGCCCGATAGACGCCCGGGGGGCGCGCGCAGCCTGCCGGCGACCGCCGCGTTCGGCGCGGCCGCCTGGGGGATGGCCTGGCTCGGCATCGCGGTGGCGGTCTGGAAGGGCGCCCACTCCGGCAACCTGCCCGACAGCGTGTCCAGCTCGGTCACGAGCACGCTGGTGATCGTCTTCGGCGCGATGGCTGCGGTGCCGTTGGTCGGGTCCCTGCTGCGTCTGTTTCGCGCGGGGACGCGCGGATCGATCGAGCGCGCGGCGGATGGATTCCTCGCGGATGCCCCGAACGATCGGCAGGCGGCCCAACGGTTCATGGGCGCGCTGCGGGCCGGTGGTGGGCGGGGTGAGACCACCAACGGCACAACCCGCGGGGCGGTCCTCATCGTGCTCGTCATCGTGGTGATGCTGCTCAGCTTCGGGGTCGGACTGCCGTTTTTCGGCCTGCGCTGAGCGCCCCGGGGCGCCGGGTTTCCGCCTATGGGCACGGGCGCACGCGGGTATTTCCCCGCCGAGGCGGGCGTGCACCCTGAGAGCCCGGCCGAGCCGGCGCCGATAATTCGCGCCCGAGATCTCATACGCACCGAAACGCGCGGTGTGCGCCGACACCATCTGGATGTCCCACAGGGTGAAGCCGCCCGCGCCCAACAACCGGGCGGTGGCCACCAGGGCGGCGTTGCCGGCATCGGGAGCACGGTGGAACATGGTCTCGCTGGTGAACAGCCCGCCGAGGGCCATCCCGAACAGTCCCCCCACCAGGCGCCCCTCGCGCCACACCTCGACGCTGTGCGCCCACCCGTGCTCGTGCAGGCGCACGTAGGCCCGCACCAGCCGCGGGGTGAGCCATTCGCCATCGCGGTCGCCGCCGCAGGCGTGCGCGACCTCGGCGAAGGCGCTGTCCACGCGCACCTCGTCCCGCCAACGGCGCAGGCCCCGTGCCACCGAGCGCGGGATGCGGAACCCCTCGATCGGCATGATCCCCCGCGGGTCGGTCTCGTAGAAGCCGACCGGCAGCGCCGGATCGCCGACGTCCATGGGAAAGGCGCCCTGACGGTAGACGCTCAGCAGCACCGCCGGGTCCAGCTCCGGCTCGTGGGGCGGCCCGCTGCCCCCGCCGCCGTTCACGGCACCCAGGTATCGCCCGCGGGCGTGAGGGTCAGCTCGTGGGTCCAGCCGCGCTCGCGCTGCGCGGCCAGGTAGGCGACCGCGGCGGCGACATCCTCGGGCGCCAACGAGTCGCGTTCCGGACGATCGGTCATCGGCGCGCGCTCGGTTTCGATGGTGCCGTCGGCGATCAGCAACGCCACGTGCACGCCGACCGGTCGCAGTTCCTGGGCGAGCCCGAGGGTGAGCGCGCGCGCGGCATGCTGGGCGGCCCCCCAGGGGACCCGCGTGGCGATCGGGCGGCGCGCCGAGCCCCCGGCCACCTGCACCAGGGTACCCCCGCTCGCGGCGGCCAGGGCGGCGCCGGCGGCCCGCTGGATCGCCCACGCGGCCGGCACGAAACCCGCCAGCCAGGCATCGAGACGCTCCGGGGGCGCCTCGACAATCGGCCCGCCGCCGAAGGAGTGGTCGCGCGGGGGCGCGGTGATGGCGTTCACCACCAGGTCCAGTCCCCCCAGTTCCTCGACGGCCCGCCGCAGGGCCCGCTCCACCAATGCGTGGTCGGCGGCATCCCCCTGCAGGGTCTCGACCGCCGGATGCCGTTCGCGCAGACGCTCGAGGGTTTCGCTGCTGCGGGCCACCGCCAGCACCCGTCCGCCGGCCTCCAGGCGTTCGCCGGCGATCGCTCGGCCGACGTTGCGCGCGCCGAACACAACCGTGACGGGTGGTCTGCCCATGAGGGCAGTCTGCCAGCGAACCGGCGCCGGGGCCGGGCTAGACTGGTCGAATGACCGGTTCGGCACCCTCTCCCGGAGTCTTCCCGACCGTGCGGATGCGCCGCCTGCGCCAGAGCGCCGGCATTCGGAGCATGGTGCGCGAGACGCACCTCTCGCCCGATCGACTGATCCTGCCGCTGTTCGCGCGCGCCGGACGCAACGTCGAGGAGCCGATCGACTCGCTCCCTGGCCAGTCCCGCCAGAGCCCCGATCTGTTGGTGCGCCGCGCGCGCGCCGCTCACCTGCTCGGAATTCCGGCGGTGCTCGTGTTCGGGGTCACCGACCAGAAGGATGCCGCCGGCAGCGGCGCCTATCGACCCGACGGGGTCACCCAGACCGCGGTCGGGGCGATCAAGGACGCGGTGCCCGACATGGTGGTGATCACCGATGTCTGCCTGTGCGGGTTCACCGACCACGGTCACTGCGGACTGGTGGTGGACGGGCGCATCGACAACGACGCCAGCATTGAGCTGATCGCCCGTACGGCCGAGAGCCACGCGGCGGCCGGCGCCGACATCGTCGCCCCCTCCGACATGATGGATGGCCGGATCGGGGCGATCCGCCGAGCGTTGGATGCCGGCGGCCACGAGACGGTGGCGATCATGTCGTACGCCGCCAAGTACGCCTCGGCGTTCTACGGGCCGTTCCGCGACGCCGCCGGATCCACCCCCGGTTTCGGCGATCGACGCGGGTATCAGATGGACCCCGCCAACGGTCGCGAGGCGGTGCGCGAGGCCCTGCTCGATGTGGCCGAGGGCGCCGACATGCTGATGGTCAAACCGGCCGCCACCTACCTGGATGTGATCGCGGCGGTCGATCGCGCCAGCGATCTGCCGTTGGCCGCCTACCATGTGAGCGGCGAGTACTCGATGCTCAAGGCCGCCGCCGCTAACGGCTGGCTCGACGAGCGCCAGGCCGCCCTGGAGACCCTCACCGCAATCGCGCGCGCGGGGGCCGATCAGATCATCACCTACTACGCCGAGCAGGCCGCCCGCTGGCTCGACGAGGAGCGTCACGCATGAGCACCTCCACCGCGCCCAAACGCGCCCCCTATAAGCCCGACGATGTCGACCGGGAGCTGTTGAACGTCCTGCAGGCCGGTATCGCCCTGGTACGCGACCCCTACCGGGAGGTGGGCGAGCGGATCGGGATGGGCGAGGACGAGGTGCTGCACCGCCTGGCGCGGCTGAAGGACGCCGGAATCATCCGCCAGCTGTCGGCGATCTTCGACACGCGCGCCCTGGGGTACACGAGCACCCTGGTGGCGGCCAGGTATCCGACCGAGCGGCTGTTCGATGCGGCGGCGCTGATCGGCGGCCACCCGGGGGTGAGCCACAACTACCGACGCACCCACGATTTCAACCTGTGGTTCACCCTGGCGGTGGCGCCTGACACCCAGATCGGCCTGGAGCGCACGCTCGATCTGCTCGCGGATGCGACCGACGCCGAGTCGATGCGCATGCTGCCCACGCTCGAGCTCTACAAGATTAATGTGCAGCTGGACATGACCGGCAAGACCGCCGGCGACGAGAAGGACGCCCAGCCCACGCCGCCACCCAAACGCGGCGACGGCGTTCTGCCGACCGACGACGACAAATGGGCGATCCGCATCCTGCAGCGCGATCTGCCGGTTGAGTCGCTGCCGTTCGACCGCTGGGCCGCCGAGGCCGACACCACCGCCGACGAGCTGCTCGCGCGCGCCGGAACCTTCAGGGAACGGGCCTACATGCGTCGGTTCGCCGCGGTGCTCAACCACCGGCGGGCCGGCTTTGGGGGCAACGGCATGGCGGTGTGGAAGGTGCCCGAGGAGCGCCTGTCGAGCGTCGGGCCGCAGATGGCCGCCTTCCGCGCGGTGTCGCACTGCTACCGACGCCCCACCTACTCGGACTGGCCGTACAACCTGTTCGCGATGGTCCACCAGCGCTCGCGAGAGGCCTGCGAGGAGGCGATCGCGGCGCTGGCCGAGGAGACCGGGATCACCGATCCCAACGACCGCCACGTGCTCTACTCGACCTACGAGTTCAAGAAGATTCGCCTCGAGTACTTCACCGACGAGTACGCGCACTGGGAGCGTCTGGCACTGGCCGGTGAGGAGTTGCCGCGCTGGACCCGCCCGGGGTCCGAATGAGCGGCGCGGAGGCGCCCGTGTACCGCACCCCTCGCTCCGACGCGCTCGCCGAACGCGCCCGGAAGGTGCTGGTGGGCGGGGTGAACTCGCCCGTGCGGGCGATGCGGTCGATCGGCCGTGAGCCGATCTTCATCGAACGGGCCGCGGGCCCGTACGTGTGGGACGCCGACGGGAACCGCTACGTGGACCTGCTGTCGACCTGGGGGCCGGCGATCCTCGGCCACAGCCCGCGGGTGGTGACCCGCGCGTTGGAGGCCGCCCTGCCGCTGGGCACCTCCTTCGGCGCACCCACCGAACGGGAGATCGTCTTCGCCGAGACGGTCGCCGAGCGGGTGCCGTCGGTCGAGCGGCTGCGCATGACCAGCTCCGGCAGCGAGGCCGTGAACGGGGCCCTGCGCCTGGCGCGGGCGGCGACCGGGCGCGAGGTGATCGTGAAGGTCGCCGGCGGCTACCACGGCGCGATCGACGGCCTGTTGGCCGAGGCGGGCAGCGGCCTGACCACGATGGGCGTCCCGG
>DAOKZF010000019.1:0-14335 GCA_035325785.1 Miltoncostaeaceae bacterium | reverse complement strand
GATCGGCATCACACCGATCGAACAGATGCTGCAGTCGGCCGCCGGAGCACGGGCGTTTGAACGGACCGCCCGCGACGCCTCGGCGCCGGTTCGCCGGACGGTGAGGGTGGCCGACCGCGCCACGGCGGTGCGCCTGGAGCGGCGTCGCCCGGATCGGCTCGCCCTCTACCCGCTGATGAGGTGGATGGCCGCCGGGATCTCCCCGCGGCTGATCGGTCCGTTGCGGGGCGAGCTGGCGCGCCGCGGGGTGGCGCTCACGAGCGTCGGCCCACGCACCGTGCGCCCGACGCAGGATCTGATCCCCGGTGCGACGATGACCGTGCTGCTGGCCGGCGGCGATCTGGCGGTCGGGGCGATCGGCACCGTCACCTGGCGCGACGGCGATCGGGTGCTCGGTTTCGGCCACCCGTTCCTGGGTGCGGGGCGCACCCGCCTGCTGTTGGGCGACGGGTACGTGCTGCAGACCATCGCCGCGCCGATCGCCGGCACCAGCCACAAGCTGGCCGAGCCGGGGGTGCTTCAGGGCACCGTGGTCGCCGACCGCTCCGATGGGGTGAGCGCGCGTCTGGGGCAGCCCGACGCGATTCCGGTGGTGTCGAGCGCCGAGGACCGCACGCGCGGCACCCGCAGCGTGGTCCGGGCCCTGTTTGCCCGCGACGAGCGCTTTCTGCCCCTGCTCGGTGCGGTCGCCCAGAACGAACCGCTGGCGCGGGTGAGCGACGGGGTCGGCGGCGGGACCCTCCAACTGACCATTCGGATCGAATCGCGCGCTCTGGCCCGGCCGCTCGTCTACCGCAACCTGTACGCCGCCTACGGCGACATCTCGCAACCGGCGAACGATCGTCTGGCCCTCGCGCTGGCGGCGCTCACCCAGAACGCCAACGCCTCGGTGCCGATCGACCGCGTGCGGGTCGACCAACGGGTGGAACGGGCGGTGCGTGCGGGCCGCATCGTCTCGGCCCGGGTGCACCCGGCGAGCGTCCGGCCCGGTGCTCGGGCGACGCTGGTGCTCCGGCTGGCGCCGTGGCGTGCGGGGGCGGTGGACGTGCGGGTGCCGTTCCGGGTGCCGGCCGATCTGGCGCCGGGGCGTCACGCGTTGCGGGTGCTGCCGAACACCGGCGAGGGATTCCTCAACTATCCGCCCGAGTTCGAGGAGCTCAACGGCAATGCGACCGCTCCGGCCGGTGCGCCGCGCGGATGGGCACCGGTGCGGGTCGACGCGCGGGCCGCCGGTGCGCCGGGACCGCGTGTGCGCCGCGCGGCCGGGTTGGCCCGCTCCGTGTTGGGCGCCCGCAACGACGCGGTGCGCGTGGTGGCGCCGGGTCAGACCCGCGCCCAGGGCGCGGTGCTGCCGACCGGATACGTGATGATCGGCCGAGCGGTCACGACCCACGTGCGGGTCCACCGCTAGACCCTCGGCGGGCCTCGCCGGTCGCTCAGCGCTGGCGTTCGTGCGCGGAGATCCGATCGAGCAGGTCCCGGGCCGCACGCAGCGGGCTGTCGCCGTGCACGATCAGACAGCCCAGGTCGGAGTTGCCCGACACGATCATTCGCCAGCGCCCGTCTTGGTCGCGCAGGGGTCCGTCGATCCACGCGCCCGGGTGGCGTTCGCGGATCGCGTTCAGGGCGATGTCCTCGGCCGCCGGCAGCGGCGCGGGCGGGGCCCGGGCGGCGGCGGCCTCGAGGGTCGCCAGCCACAGATCGTCGTCGTCCTCGAACGCCGCGCGCGCCTCGTCCGGCGAGGGCCACAACGGGTCGTCGGCGCCGGCGGCGCGCCAGCCACACAGGTGTTCGGCCAGCGCGATCGTGCGTCCGTCGGACAGGCTCAAGGCCACCAACGGCGCGCCCGGTTGTGCCTCGTCGCGCAGGGTCAGTCGCCCGTCGACCGCCGTGATGGCCAGTCGGCGGGCGCTCACTTCAGGCCCCGTCCGCCGAGAGCAACTCCTCGGGGTTCACATTTCGCCACACCTGGGCCGGTAGCCCGGCGACCAGCTTCTGGGCGGGCACGTCCTTGGTGACCAGCGCCCCGGCGGCGATGAACGCCTCCTCGCCGATCTCGATGCCCGGCAGGATCACCGCCGCCCCACCGACGCGCGCCCCGTGGCGGATGATCGCGCCCTTGATCAGGGCGTGACGCGCCTCGGTGCGCCCCATGAAGTTGTCGTTGGTCGTGGTCACGCAGGGGGCGATGAAGACGTGGTCTTCCAGCTCGGAATAGGCGGTGATGTACGAGTTCGACTGGATCTTGGTGAACGCCCCGATCGGCACGTCGTTCTCGATGCACACGCCGCGCCCGATCACCACGCCCTCGCCGATCGTGCAGCGTTCACGCACGCTGGCCAGGTCGCCGATGATCGCTCCGGCGCCGATCACCGTGCCGGCGTAGACGACCGCTCCGCTGCACACCGCCGCGCCCTCGCCGATCACCAGGGGCGCGAGGGGCGCCTTCTGGCGGCTGGTGGAGCGGGAGGAGAGCTTCGGCTGCTTGCCGAGCACGACGTTGTCCTGGATCACGCAGCGATCGCCGATACGGGTGCCGGCATGAATCACCACGTTGGCGCCGATCTCGACGTCCTCGCCGATCTCGACGTCCTCGCCGATCACCAGGTTTTCGCGCGCCATCGATTACTCCACGGTCGGGGTGTGAGGGCCGATTCGCATCATGAGCCGACCGCGCTGAGCGCCACCGGGCGCCCGTCGTCGTGCAGCGAGGCGGTCATCGCCTCGAGCACGGCCACCACCTCGGCCCCGGCGGGGCCGTCGGAGGGGGTGGGCTGGCGGTCGCGGACCGCCTGCACGAACCGTTCGCAGACCAGCCGCAACGGTTCGGTTGCCGGGATGCGCGGAATGTGGATGTCGCCGGAGCGCACCTGGATGTATTCGCCGTAGGTCTCGGTGCGCGGCACCGGGCCCTTGTCGTACACGGTGACCTTGCGGTCGGTTTCCATGTCGTCGAACACAACCATCTTCTCGGCACCGATGACGGTCATCTTGCGCATTTTGTGCGGATCGAGCCAGCTGAGGTGCAGATGGCCGATGATTCCGGAGGGGAATGTGATCCGGCCGAACACCACATCCTCGACCCCCGGCTGCAGGTAGCACTCGCCGGTGGCGCTCACCTCGCTCGGGCTCTCACCGACCAGGTGGAGCATCACCGAGATGTCGTGCGGGCCGAGGCTCCACAGGGCGTTCTCCTCCTGGCGGACGATCCCCAGGTTCAGGCGGTTGCCGTACAGGTAGAACACCTGGCCGAGGGTGCCGTCGTCGATCAGGGAGCGCATCGTCTGCACGGCGGGGTGGTAGACGAGCAGGTGGTCGACCATCAGCACCCGGTCGCCGGCGTCGGCGATGCGCACCAGGTCGTTCGCGTCGGCGGCGGTCAGGGCCAGGGGCTTCTCGACGAAGCAGTCCTTGCCGGCCTCGAGCACCCGCCGGGCGAGGGGCGCGTGGGTCGGCACCGGGGTGGCGACGATCACCGCGTCCAGGTCGGGATCATTCAGCAGCTGATCGAGGTCGGTGGTGAAACGCGCGGTCGGGTAGGCCTCGCGGTGGCGGTCGAGCACCGCCTGGTCGAGGTCGCAGATCCAGCTGAGGTTGGCCTCCGCGAGACGGTCGAAGTTGCGCGCGAGGTTGGGGCCCCAGTAGTTCATACCGACCACCCCGACATTCACCGGGGGCACCGCAGGCGCGTCCACCGTCATCACAGCCTCCAGACCGAGCCCCCGTCGTCGGGGACGACATTTCGCAGATCGACCACCAGCGGCGACTCGGAGGCCACCAGGTTCCAGTCGACGGCGGCGTGGTCGGTGACCACCACCGCGACGTCCTGGGTGCGCAGCGTCTCGGCGGTCAGGGGGAGACTCTGCAGACCGAGCTTGGGCAGCTCGGCCACGTGCGGATCGTGGTACTCGACCGCGGAACCGGCCTCGCGCAGGAGGGAGATGATCTCCAGGGCGGGGCTTTCGCGCATGTCGTTCACGTTGGGCTTGTAGGCCACCCCGATCACCAGCACGCGACTGCCGTTGAGCGGCTTGCGTCGCGTGTTGAGCGCGCGCGCGATCTTGTGCACGCAGAAGGTCGGCATCTGCGAGTTGATCTTGCCGGCCAGCTCGATGAACTCGGTGTGCATGCCGAATTCGCGCGCCTTCCAGGTGAGGTAGAAGGGGTCGATCGGGATGCAGTGGCCGCCCAGGCCGGGCCCGGGGTAGAAGGGGGTGAAGCCGAAGGGCTTGGTCCGCGCCGCCGCGATCACTTCCCAGACGTCGATGCCCATCCGGTCGATGGTGTCCTTCAGCTCGTTGACCAGCGCGATGTTCACCGAGCGGAAGATGTTCTCGAGCAGCTTGGTCAGCTCGGCGACCTCGGGGCTGGCGACCGGCACCAGCGTCTGGCAGGCCTCGCCGTAGACCTCCATCGCCCGGCGGGTGCACTCCGGGGTGAGGCCGCCGATCACCTTCGGGGTGGTGGCGGTGGTCCAGTCCTCGCGACCGGGGTCGACCCGTTCCGGCGAGAAGGCCAGGTGGAAGTCGCGGCCCGCCATCAGCCCGGAGCGCTCCAGCACCGGCGCGAGTTCCTCGCGGGTGGTGCCGGGGTAGGTGGTGCTTTCGAGGACCACCAGGTGGCCGGGACGCAGGCGCAGCGCGAGGCTTTCGGCGGCGCCGAGCACGGCCGACAGGTCGGGCTCGCGGTGCTCGGTGAGCGGCGTCGGCAGGCAGATGATGATCGTGTCGACGTCGCGCAGATCATCCCATTGGGTGGTGGCGCGCAGCAGTCCGGACTCGACGAGGCTCTTCAGGCGCTCGGAGGGGACGTCCTCGATATAGGACTCACCGGAGTTGACCTGATCGACCTTCGCTTGGATCGCGTCGAGGCCGAGAGTCGGGACGCCGCCTTCGGCGAAGGTCGCGGCGAGCGGCAGGCCGACATAGCCGAGACCGACGATCGCCACGCTGGGCGCGGCGGCGCTCAGCGGACGGGGAGGTTGGGTAACGAATGAGTCATCGGCCGGTTATCGTAGTGATCGACGGCCGCGAGCGAAAGGACCATGTCGTCAAGCTCCGACAGCGTCCTCGCGGGATTGGCCCGCGTGGTGCGGGTTGCCGACGAGACCCGGTGGCGGGGACAGAGCGCCGTGGCCGCATGCGTCGTGTTGGTGGCGTTCTGGGCGCTGAACTGGGTCCTGGGGGTCCCGGTGGAGAGGGTGCGCACCCCGGTGGGGTTCGCCGCGGTGCTCGTCGCGACACTGCCGTTGGTGCTGTTTTCCTCGCGTCGGCGGGTGCGTGAGACGCTCGCCCAGGCGCGTGGTCTGCCGCGCTCGGTGGTGCACGAGACGGCCGCCGCCTCGCGCGAGCGGCGCATGCGTCTGGTGAGCGTGGTGCTTTTCGGGGTGATCGTCCTGTTGGTTTTCGATCACCTCACCGGTGGCGGCGGCATGATGGCCGGTCTGATCGCCGGGCTGCTGGGCGGCATGGGGATCTCCGACTGGCGCGAGTCGGCGCTGTGGCGGGCCGCCGAGCGCGAGCGCGATGTGCGCCTGTTCGCCATCGTCCGTCCGCGCGCGCTCACGCCGGCGCTCGCCCCGCAGGATGTGTTCCAGGTGCCCAACGGGTCGGTGGGCGGGCCGCTGGAGCTGCCGGCCGACCGCGCGGATCTGGTCTGAGGCACGCCCGGTCGCGACCGGGCGTGCCGGCGCTCAGGCGCCCCGGTGGTGGGCGACGATCAGATCGGCGATGCGTTCGGCGGCGTCCCCGGTGCCGTAGAACGGCGGGCGCTCGGCCGGCAGGCTCAGGTCGTTCAGCGCGGCGGGCACGTGTTCGCGGTTCATCCCGGTGAGGCGGTTGCACCCGGCCTCGACCGTCTCGGTCCATTCGGTCGTGTCGCGCAGCGTGAAGCAGGGGATGCCATGGAAGTAGGCCTCCTTCTGCACGCCGCCGGAGTCGGTGACCACCGCGCGCGCCTTCAGCAGCAGAGCGGTGAAATCGAGGTAGCCCACCGGTCCGGTGAGGCGCAGCGGGGTGTGTATCCGCAGCTCGTCCCAGAGGCCCGCGGCCTCGAGCTTGTGACGGGTGCGCGGATGGACGGGGAAGACCGCCGGCTCGTCGATGGCCCGCAGCACATCGACCATCGCGCGCAGCGCCTCGGGGGTGTCGGTGGCCGCCGCGCGGTGGATGGTGACCAGCAGGTATTCGCCGGCCGGCAGGCCCAGGGCCTCGGGGCCCGGGCGGGCGGCGGCGGCCGGAGCGAACATCAGGCTGGCGTCCAGCATCACGTCGCCCACCTGATGCACGTTGGCGGTGATGCCCTCGCGGCGGAGGTTGGCGACCGCCGTGACGGTCGGCACGAACAGGAGGTGGGAAAGGGGGTCGGGGACCACCCGGTACTGGTCCTCGGGCATGGTGCGGTCGAACGAGCGCAGGCCGGCCTCCACGTGGGCGAGCGGGAGGTTGAGCTTCGCGGCCGCGAGCGCCCCGGCGAGCGTCGTGGTGGTGTCGCCGTACACCAGCACCATGTCGGGCGCCTCGGCGTTCATCAGGGGCTCGAGCCTCTCCAGCATCACCGCCAGTTGGGTGACCGGGCTGCCGGGGCCAACCTCCAGCGCGTGATCGGGTTGCGGGACCCCGAGTTCGTCGAAGATCAGGTCGGCCAACTCGGGGTCGTAGTGCTGACCGGAGTGCACCAGCACCTCATCGGCACGCGCGCGCAGGGCCCGCGACAGCGGGGCGGCCTTCACAAACTGGGGGCGGTTGCCCACCACCGACACAACCCTCATCGTTCTCCCTTGACCATGTCCGGCCGGCGGCCGGTCAGATGCCCTGAAACCCGAAGCCGGCCAACTGCTGGGTGACCAACGCGAACCCGCCGGTGGCGATCAGCACCCCCAACAGGATCACGACCGTCGCGGCGATGGCATTCACCAGCGTCCAGCGGTCGCGCAGCCACCGGAAGGCGGTCATCGTACGGGTGACGAACAGTCCGGCCAGCAGAAACGGGATGCCCAGGCCGAGCGCGTAGGTGAGGAAGAGGCTGGCGCCGAGGCCCGGTGAGCCGGTCGGCAGCGCCAGGGGGTAGACGCTGGCGAGGAAGGGTCCGATGCAGGGCGTCCAGCCCACGGCGAACGCCGCTCCCACCAACGAGGCGCCGGCGAGGGTCGTCGGTCGGCGCGCCAGGACCGGACCGCGGTTCTGCTGCAGCAGGCCCAGATGGGGCAGGGCGACCATCGCGATGCCCATCACGATCAGGGCGATGCCGGCGATCAGGTTGAGCGTGTCCTGGCGGGAGACCAGCGAATGCCCGATCAGGCCGGCCGAGGCGCCGAAGGCGGTGAACACCAGGGCGAAGCCGGCGATGAAGGCGATCGTGGGCAGGAGCACGTCGCGGCTGCGCGCGCCCAACTGGTCGAACGAGACCCCCGAGATGAACGAGAGGTAGCCGGGCACCAGCGCGAGCACGCACGGCGAGGCGAACGATAGGAATCCGGCGGTGAACGCCACCGGATAGGTGACCAGGGAGACCTCCATCGGCGTGATGGTAGCCGCCGCGAGCGCGACGGCCCACCGAGGGGTCTGCGGCGGGCGGGCGTGACGCGTCGCGCGTCGCTGCCGAAGGGGAGGTCGAGGCGCCGTGATCGGTCGGCGAGGGCGCGCCGCGCCGCGGGTGCGTTATCACGTTAGGCTCCGTGTTTGATCAGCAGCGTGGCGAAAAAGGAGAGCGACCTCTGATGGCGACCACCAGCACCGCGATCGAGAAGATCCTGGGTGACGACGGCGAGAACCTGCTTGCCCACACCTGTGAGACGATCCCCGCAGAGCGGCTGACCCTGCCCGGCAGCGACTGGGTCGACCGGGTGATGATCGACTCGGATCGCCCCACCCCGGTGCTGCGCTCCCTGCAGAGCATGTTCAACCACGGGCGTCTGGGTGGCACCGGCTACCTGTCGATCCTGCCCGTCGACCAGGGCATCGAGCACTCGGCCGGCGCATCGTTCGCGCCGAACCCCGACTACTTCGATCCGCTGAAGATCGTCGAGCTGGCCGTGGAGGGCGGTTGTAACGCCGTCGCCTCCACGCTCGGGGTGCTGGGGCTCGCCAGCCGCAAGTACGCGCACCGTATTCCGTTTCTGATGAAGCTGAACCACAACGAGCTGTTGGCCTACCCGAACACGTTCGACCAGATCATGTTCGCCTCGGTCAAGCAGGCGTGGGAGATGGGGGCGGTTGCCGTTGGGGCCACCATCTACTTCGGTTCGCCTGAGTGCGACCGGCAGATTCAGGAGGTCTCCGCCGCCTTCTCCGCCGCGCACGAGTTCGGCATGGGCACGGTGCTGTGGTGCTACCTGCGCAACTCGGCCTTCTCGAGCAAGGACGGGGGCCCCGACTACCACGTGGCCGCCGACCTGACCAGCCAGGCCAACCACCTGGGCGTGACGATCGAGGCCGACATCATCAAGCAGAAGCTCCCCGAGACGGCGGCGCCGGGCTTCCTCGACCTGAAGTTCGGCAAGACCAACAAGAAGGTCTACTCCGATCTGCTGTCGGATCACCCGATCGACCAGACCCGCTACCAGATCGCCGGCTGCTACATGGGTCGCATTCCGCTGATCAACTCGGGCGGCGCGTCCTCGGGCGCCAGCGACCTGCGCGACGCGGTGCGCACCGCGGTGATCAACAAGCGCGCCGGGGGCGCCGGTCTGATTTCGGGCCGCAAGGCCTTCCAGCGGCCGATGGCCGAGGGGGTCGAGCTGCTGAACGCTATTCAGGACGTGTACTTGGACCCGGGCGTCACGATCGCCTGATGCGGTCGGCCGGTGGGCGGGGCCTTTCACGTTCCGTCCGCCAGCAGCAGGCGGTGGAAGCGGCGGGCGGCCTCGGTCGCCCGCAGGCGTCCGGCCCGGTGTTGTGCCAACCCGTCGCCGGCCAGCGCGGCGACGGCGTCGTCGAGCGCGCGATCGAGAAACGGTGCGTCGGTCGTGCCGAACAGGGTGCGGCGCAGAACCACGCGTTCGACGCCGTCCGGCGGGGCCTCGAGGAGCCGGTGGAGCACCGCCGCCTGGATCAGCAGCGTCGGGGAGTGCGGGTCGCCGGGAGATGCGAACAGGTGTTCGGACATGGGGCGATTCTGCCGGTCCCGGGCGGGCCAACCTCACGCAAAAGAGGGCGCGGGTGTGTCATTTCACGCGCTCATCGGTAACGAACGTCGCGATCGCTCTGTCGATGGGGGCCACGCGGGCCGGCGAGGGCTATAAGGACAAGGTGTGATCGACGCACCGCCGCAGGCCCACCCGCCCCTGCTCCTGCCGCCCGCCGCACGCGCGCGCCACGCGCTCGGCGCCCGGCTGCTCGGCGGCGCGTATGTGATCGCGGGCGGACTGGTCGCCGCACTGGTCGAACCCTTCGACTGGCCGATCGCTGGCTGGCTGGCGGCCTACCTGGTGCTGGTCTGCGCGGTGGTGCAGTACCTGATGGGCCTGAGCGTGGCGTACGTGGAGCGCGCCCCATCCGGCCGGCGGCTGTCGGCGCGCCTGGTCGCCTGGAATATCGGCAACGGTGTGGTGATCACGGGCGCCCTGGCGCATCTGCCCTATCTGGTCGACCTGGGCGGCCTCATTCTGTTCGCCACCCTGATCGATCTGTTTGCCGGCGCGCTGACCGGCCACGGCATCCCGTCCGAGCAGGACTCCGGTTCGACTCGCTCGTTGCACTCTGCGCTGCGGGCCGGCTACCTCGCGCTGCTGTCCCTGCTGATCGTGAGCATCCCGATCGGCCTGGTGCTCTCGCACCTGCGCGCCTGAGCGGCCCGCCCGGTACAGACCACCGAACCGGCTGCCGCACCCGGATGTGTTCTCCGGGTGTATTCGGCGGCCGACCGCTGGCCTGAGACCGACCCCAGAGACGACAAAAGCCGCTCGAACGAGCGGCCTTCGCGGGATGGGCCGTGTAGGAATCGAACCTACGACCTTGGGATTAAGAGTCCCCTGCTCTGCCAGCTGAGCTAACGGCCCGCGACGCGGAACCTTACCAGAGCGGCCCGCGGGGAAGGGAGGACGGTCAGGTACCGTCCGTGGTGGTGGTGGCGGTCGGCGCGCCGGACATGCTGGTCAGCTGCTGGCGCACGAACTCCGCCTGGGCGCTGTCGGGCGCCAGTTGGAGGTACTTCTGGTACGAGAGCCGGGCGACGAGCGTTCGTCCCGCCTGTTGGGCGGTTGATCCGAGCTGCAGATAGCCCTCGGCGTTACCCGGGTTCGCCTTCGTGAAGGACTGCCACGCGTCGATCGCCCCGTCGGTGTCGCCCGACTCCTGCAGGGCCAACGCGAGGGCCGAGGTGCTGCGCACGTTCTTGGGGTCCAGCTTCACCGCGGTGCGCGCGGCATCAATCGCCTGCTCGTAGTCCTTGGCGGCAACATAGGCCGACGAGAGCTGCTGCCAGGCGTCGGCGCTGGAGGGCTCCTTCTTCACCAGCTCCTTGAGATCGTTCACCTGGGCCTGCTCATCGGAGGTGCCGCCGCCCAGCAGCATCATCCCCACAACGACGAAGATCACCCCCGCGAATGCGACTGAGGTGAGGATCGCCACCACCTGGACCATGCGTTTGGTGCGTTTTTCGTCGAGGAGCACGGTCGGGGATGCTAGCGCAGGCGCGCGGCGACGGCGCCGGCGGCGGCGTGGATGCGTGGTGCATCCACCACCTGCGGCTCCCCGGCCGCGACCAGCACGCGGCCCGAAACCGTCACGGTATCCACCCGCGCCGCGGCGCTCAGCGCGCGCTCGTGGGGATCGTCCGGCCCCCCGTCGGGATGGCGAAGGACGAGCAGATCGGCCTCATGGCCCACGGCGAGCGCCCCGATGCGGTCCGCCAAGCCGATCGCCCGCGCGCCATCGACGGTGATCATTTCGATCAGGTCCCGGGCCGGCGGGGCGGAGGGTCCAAAGACCGTTCGGCAGGCGCGCGCCTCGGCCCGCGGATCGAAATCGCCGCCGCTCGCCGGGCTGTCGGTGCCGATCGCCACCGTGACCCCCCGGGCGCGCAGGTCCGCCAGGGGGGCCCGTCCACACCGCAGATACTCGTTCGATCGCGGGCAGTGGGCCATCGCCACCCCGGCCGCCCGCAGCCGCTGTGGGTCATCGTCGCGCACCTGCACACAGTGAGCCGCCACCAGGCCCCGACGCAACGCGCCGTGGGCGCCCATCCGGGCAACCACCGAGGCATGATCCGGTGTCGGCCAGTGCCCGAGCGGGAAGCCCCGCCCGGTGAACAGCTCGGCCAGCGCTCCGCCCTCGCCGGCCAACGCGGCCTCCTCCGCCGGCGATTCGGCGATGTGCGTCATCCACGCCCGTCCGGCCGTGTGCGGATGCTCGGCGAGAGCCCGCCACAGAAGCGGGCCGGCGCTGTACGGGGCGTGCGGGGAGACCCCCATCCGCACCCGCTCACCCTCCCCCTCGGCGAGCGCCGCCAACCGCTCGGCGAACTCGGCGACCGTCGCCCGCGCGGCGGTCTCGTCCGCTGGCGCGCCGAAGGCCTCCAGATGCACGATGCCCCGCTGGCCGCTTTCGCTCAACGCCGCCAACCCGGCCCCCGTGGGTCCGGCGTCGGCCAGACAGGTGACCCCCGCGCACAGGGCGCGCAACGCACCCGCGCGCGCGGCGGCAAGATGGTCGTCGGGCGCCATGCGCGCCCTCAACGGCAGGAATGCCCGCAGCCAGTCGGCGAAGGGGCGGGGGGCGCCCACCCCACCTAAGCAACTCCACCCCAGACGGCAGTGGGCGTCGACCAGACCCGGCAACAGCAGGGAATCCGGTCCATGGTCGGCCACCGGCGCATCCGGGTGGGCGTCGATCAGTTGCGCCGCCGGGCCGACCGCGGTGATCCGCCCCCCGGCGTCGACCCCCACCGCCCCATCATGGATGGGGGCGGCCACCACCGGCAGCACCCAGCCGGCGCGCACCAGGCGCACGGACGCGGCGGCGGTCGTCAGTCGCCGTGCGGCGGTTGGTCCTTGTCCGAGCGCTCCTCGGGCAGCTCACCCGGTGCGTCGGCGTCCCCCTTGCCGCTGATCCCTTCGCGGAACTCGCGCGCCCCGCTGCCGATGCTGCGGGCGATCTCCGGGATGCGGCGCGCTCCGAACAGCAGCAGCACGATGACCAGGACGATGATTAGCTCGGTGGGTCCGATGGCCCAGCCCTCCACTCGACGCACGGGCCGACACAGACGACGCTCCAGACAGGAACGGTAGCATCATCAAATGTTCGCTCGCGTTCACACGCCGCGTACGGCGCGACTTTCGCGCCTGCGGACGCGGATCGATCCGATCGCGGCCGCGTGGGGTGGGCTGGTGGGCGCGATCGGCCTCATGGCCGGTGCCGGTCGCGACTGGCCGGCGCGCCTCGTGATCGGTGCGCTCGCCTTCGGCCTGGCCGGATTTCTGTCGGGGGTGCGCTCCATCGGCCGCCGACCCGCGCATGCGGTGGCCGCCTGGCTGGCCGCCCACCTGATCCACGCGGGGTTCATCGCCCTGGCGAACCTGGTCGACCTGCTCGGCGGGCCGAGCGCACCCCCGCTGTTGGCCGGAGGGCTCGCCCGCTGGACGATCGCCGCCATCTGGACGCTCGCGTGCGCCCTGATCGGCGCGCTGCTCGCCCACCGCTGGTTGACGCCGCCGCTACGGCACCACTGACGCCCTCAGAACCCCGTGTTCTCGTGATAACGGCTCGCGGTCGGCCCGTGCTGGCCGCCGTACTTGCCGGCATACGGCCGCTCCACCGAGGTGGTCATCTCGAGGAATGAGATCTGACCGATCGGCATGTTGGGGTAGATCGCGATCGGCAGGCGGGCCACGTTGGACAACTCCAGCGTGATCGTGCCCCGGAAACCGGGGTCGATGTATCCGGCGGTGGAGTGGATCAGCAGCCCCAGACGGCCGAGGCTCGATTTGCCCTCCAAGCGCGCCACCAGATCCGCGGGGATCTCGACGTGCTCGAGGGTCGACCCCAGGACGAACTCGCCCGGATGCAGGATGAACCGGCCGCCCTCCTCGACGCTCACCAGGTCGGTCAGGTCGGCGGTGTTCTCGCGCGGATCGATCAACGGGCGACGATTGTTGTGGAACACCCGAAAATCGGCGGCGACGCGCACATCGACCGACGACGGCTGCACCAGCATCGGATCGAAGGGGTCGATCACCAGATCGCCGCGGGCGATTCGCTCTTTGATTGTGCGATCGGAGAGAACCATGGCCGGCGAGTCTACCCCGCCGGCGTCGACGGGCACTCCTCCCGCGTAATTCGCCGAGTGTCGCCCCGGGTGGGGCGGGCGTCCCTTACCGGCTGCGAAACCGACGCTCGCCGCGAGCGCTCCGCTACGCTGAACCGATGAACACAGAGCGCGCGTTCCTCGTTTCCCCGGGCGATGACACCCCCGACCGCGACGCGATCATCGAGGCGCGTGCCGCCGGCTGGCTGCCCGACGTGATCCTCGACGGCGAGCTGATCGGCGACGGCCCCCTCGAGGGGCTCGATCCGGTGCCGGTGAGCGGCGCCTAGATCGCTCAGCTGGTCGGCCGGCGACGCCTGCCGCGGTGGGTGATCGCCAAGAACCCCCTCGACGACGGCTTCGTGAAAACGAAGGCGCTCATGCGCAACAAGGACCTGGTGACCGTCTGCGAGGAGGCGGCCTGCCCGAACATCGGTCGGTGCTGGGGACGCGGCACCGCCACCTTCATGATCAGCGGTGACCACTGCACGCGCGGCTGCACCTTCTGCAACGTCACCAGCGGCAAGCCCTTCGGCCCGCCCGACCCCCAGGAGCCGTTGCGGATCGCCGAGGCGGTCGAGCAGATGGGACTGCGTTTTGTGGTGATCACCGCGGTCGCGCGCGACGATCTGCGCGACGGCGGGGCCGCCCACTTCGCGGCCTGCATCCGGGCGGTGCGCGAGCGGGTGCCCGAATGCCGGGTCGAGGTGCTGATTCCCGACCTGCGCGGACGGTGGGAGGCGCTCGACATCGTGATCGAGGCCCAGCCGGACGTTCTGAACCACAACATGGAGACCGTGCCGCGGCTGTACTCGCGGGTGCGTCCCGGGGCGCGCTACGAACGCAGCCTGGAGTTGCTCGCCCGCTCCGCCGCGTCGGGTCTGCGCACCAAGACCGGCATCATGGTCGGATTGGGCGAGACCCTCACCGAGATCTCCGACGTGATGGGCGACGTCGCCGCCGTCGGCTGCGAACTCGTCACAATCGGCCAATACCTGCAACCGTCGCCCGACCACCTGCCGGTGGCGCGGTTTTACGCGCCGAGCGAGTACCCGGCCCTCAGCGCCCTCGGGCGTCGCCGGGGCCTGGTGCA
>DAOKZF010000018.1:4706-14385 GCA_035325785.1 Miltoncostaeaceae bacterium | reverse complement strand
TCGCCCCCTCCACCATGGTGGCGGCCAAATCGAGCAGGTAGCCGGTCTCCAGGGTGTGGTTGAGGGACTGGTTGAAGGTGCGGCCCTTGTCGGCGACGGTGACGCTCTTGTACTTCTCACGCAGGTCGTCGACGACGACTTTCGCCTCGTTCAGCTGCTCGCCGGTGCGGTAGACGCCGACCTTCTCCTGCATGGTGTCGGCCAGCACGTCGCGCAACTCGTGTTGGCGGGGGCCCTTCTCGCGTGCCAACAGCTCGCGCAGCTTGCGCTCGTAGTCCTTAGCGGCGGCCGGCGTGGCCTCCGACGGGGTTCCCTCGCGCTCCTGGGCGTAGCGGGTGGCGGCCTCACCGGCGCGCGCGCCGAAGACGACCGCGTCCAGCAGCGAGTTACCGCCGAGGCGGTTCGCGCCGTGCACCGACACGCAGGCGCACTCGCCGGCCGCGTACAGGCCCTGCATGTGGGGCACCGCACCCCACGAGTCGACGTGCACCCCACCCATGTGGTAGTGCGCCCCCGGGCGAATCGGGATCGGCGTGTCGATTGGGTCCACGCCGGCGAAGGCGATCGCCAGTTCGCGGATCTGCGGCAGCCGCTCCATGATCTTGTCGCGGCCGAGGTGGCGCAGGTCGATGAAGACGCAGCCGTTGACGCCGCGGCCCTCGAGGATCTCGGTGGCCTCGGCGCGCGAGACGACATCGCGCGATGCGAGCTCCAGCTTGTTGGGGGCGTACTTGCTCATGAACCGCTCGCCGTCCTTGTTGAGCAGGTACCCGCCCTCGCCGCGCGCACCCTCGGTTACCAGCACACCGCTGGGGTTGAGGGTGGTCGGGTGGAACTGCATGAACTCCATGTCCTTCAGTGGGACCCCGGCGGTGAGGGCCAGGCCCATACCGTCGCCGGTGGAGGAGTGCGAGTTGGTGGACGGGGCGTACACACGCCCGGCCCCACCGGTGGCGAGCACGACCGACTTGGCCGCGATCGTCTCGACCTTCCCGTGGACCATGTCGTAGGCGACGACGCCGCAGCAGCCGCCGTGCGAGTCCTTCACCAGTTCGGTGACGAACCACTCTTCGTAGGTCGGGATGTTGTACTTCACACACACCGTGTACAGCGTGTGGAGGATCACCAGGCCGGTGATGTCAGCCGCGTAGCAGGTGCGGGGGAACCCGGCGCCGCCGAAGGGGCGCTGGGCGATCTTCCCGGTGCTCTCGTGCCGGCTGAACACGGCCCCCCAGTGCTCCAGCTGGATGATCTCCTTGGGAGCGTTCTGGCAGAGGATCTCGATCGCGTCCTGGTCGCCGATGTAGTCGGCGCCCTTGACGGTGTCGAAGGTGTGGTTGTCGGGGTTGTCGTCGGTCTGGTTACCGAGTGCGGCGTTAATGCCACCCTGGGCCGCTCCCGAGTGGCTACGCACCGGGTGGACCTTGGTGACGAGCGCGACGTCGACGCCCGCCTCGTGGGCGGCGATGGCCGCTCGCATACCGGCAAGGCCCGCGCCGACCACCACGACGTCATGGCTCAGCAATGCTCATCCCTCTCGGTTGGTTGCGCTGCGGGGGACTCTACCCGACGCACGCGTAACGCTCCGCACGAACCCCGGGGCGCGGGACACCCGTCATGGGCGGGGGCGGGTTGGTCGTTCCGCGAGGGGCGGCGTCGGGACGGTCCGGTATGCTCCTGCCGGTTCTGGGCCGATCTGCGCCCACGCGCGGCTCCGCTTTGCCCATGAGGGGCGCCGGGGCCCGAGGGTCGCATGTGCGCGGCCGCTACCCGTACAGCGTTTCTAAGGAGTCCGACTCGTGGCACACCGCGTCACCTTTATTCCCGGCGACGGCACCGGGCCGGAGATTGCCGAGGCGACCAAGCGCGTCCTCGATGCGACCGGCGTCGAGTTCGATTGGGACGTCCAGGAGGCGGGCGTCGACATCATGGAGACGGCCGGCACTCCTCTGCCCGATGCCGTCATCGAATCGATCCGCGCGAACAAGATCGCGATCAACGGCCCGATCACCACGCCCGTCGGTCACGGCTTCCGCAGCGTGAACGTCGCTCTTCGTAAGGCCCTCGACCTGTACGCCTGCGTACGCCCCTGCAAGAGCTACCCGGGCGTCCGCTCGCGCTACGAGGACATCGACCTGGTGTTCGTGCGCGAGAACACCGAGGACCTGTACGCCGGGATCGAGTTCGAGAAGGACACTCCCGAGAACGCGGCCATCATCGAGAAGATCATCGAGCTGGACCCGGCCGCCGCCGAGACGATCAAGCCGCACGCCGGCATCTCGGTCAAGCCGATCTCGGTGGAGGGCACCGAGCGCGTGGTGCGCTACGCCTTCGAGTACGCCCGCGAGTACGGGCGCAAGAAAGTCACCGCGGTCCACAAGGCCAACATCATGAAGCACACCGACGGTCTCTGGCTGGCGGTGGCGACCGAGGTGGCCAAGGACTACACCGACATCGAGTTCGAAGAGCGCATCGTCGACAACATGTGCATGCAGCTCATCCAGAAGCCCGAGCTGTATGACGTGATCGTGCTGCCGAACCTGTACGGCGACATCCTGAGCGACGTCGGCGCCGGCTTGGTCGGCGGCTTGGGCGTGGCTCCGGGCGCCAACATCGGCGCGGGGGTGGCGATGTTCGAACCCACCCACGGCAGCGCGCCCAAGTACGCGGGTCTGAACAAGGTGAACCCGATGGCGATGATGCTGTCGGGCGTGATGATGCTGCGGTACCTCAAGGAGAACGAGGCCGCCGATCGCATGGAGAACGCCATCGCCGAGTTGATCGTCGAAGGCAAGTCCGTGACCTACGACATGAAGCCGAACCGCGATGACCCGACCGCGGTCGGTACATCCGGCGTCGCTGACGCCCTGATCGAGAAGCTCCAGGTGAACGCATGAGTGAAAAGGCCCCGATTCGCGTCGCCGTCACCGGCGCCGCCGGCCAGATCGGTTACAGCATCCTGCCCCGCATCGCCGCCGGTGAGGCGTTCGGCAAGGACCAGCCGGTCATCCTGCAACTGCTCGAGATCCCCGTGGAGGGCCCCCAGAAGGCCATGCGCGGTGTGGCGATGGAGCTGGACGACTGCGCCTTCCCGCTGCTGAAGGGCATGGTGCTGTCCGGCGACCCGCGCGAGGCGTTCGCCGACGCGAACTGGTGCATCCTGGTGGGCAGCAAGCCGCGCGGTCCGGGCATGGAGCGGGCCGACCTGCTGAAGGACAACGGCAAGATCTTCATCGAGCAGGGCTCCGCGATCGACGCGGTCGCCGCGGATGACTGCCGCGTGGTGGTGGTCGGCAACCCGTGCAACACCAACTGCATGATCGCCGCCTCGCAGGCCAAGCGCCTGCCGGCAGACCGGTTCACCGCGATGACCCGCCTGGACCAGAACCGGGCGCGGACCCAGCTGGCCCAGAAGGCCGGCGTGGACGTGACCGCCGTCGAGAACATCATCATCTTCGGTAACCACTCGCCGACGATGTTCGCCGACTTCACCAACGCCACCATCAACGGTAAGCCGGTGCGCGAGGTGATCAACGACGACGCGTGGCTCGAGAACGAGTTCCTGCCGACCGTCGGCAAGCGCGGCGCCGCGATCATCGAGGCGCGCGGCCTGTCGTCGGCCGCCTCGGCCGCAAACGCCGCCCTCGACCACGTGCGCTCGCTGCACACCGTGTCGGACGAGATCCACTCGATCGCCGTGCGCTCGGATGGCTCCTACGGCTTCGCCGAGGGCGTGTGGGCGTCGGTGCCGGTGAAGACCGTCGCCCCCGGCCAGTACGAGGTCGTGCGTTCGGGTTGGGACCACGACGCGTTCGCCCAGGGCAAGGTCGCCGCGACCAACGCCGAGCTGGTGGAGGAGCGCGAGACCGTGAAGGACATGCTCGGCTGATCTGAGCCGGCAGAGCGGTATCCCACGGGGGGGTGCGTCCGGCCGGGCGCACCCCCCCGTGTGTTTGTGGGGGAAGGTGGCTCCTGCCGCGCCTGAGTCGGTCAATTGGCCGGCGGCCGGTTGGCCAATTGACCGACGTCGCCCTGGGTGGCGCACCCCCCACGATGATCGTGGTCGTTTCCGCACGCCGATCGTGGCCGGACAGGGGGTGTTACGCGGGGAGGCGTCGGACCCCATCGCGGTCCCCTGAGTGCGCACGGCCGGCCCCCCAATCGGTCAATTGGCCGGTGGTCGGTTGGCCAATTGCTCCGTCGACGTCACGCCTGCGGGCGACATGAGTGACGACTGCGACACCTCCCGCCCTCGGCCTGGGCGATCATCGACCCATGGCGAAGACCCTGTACGAGGCGCGCGGGCTGGGGGATCTTCCGCCGTGCCTGATCTGCATGGGGCCCGGCGAAGGGCGACGGCGCAGGCTGGGGCTCGGCTTCGGCATCAGCATTTGGTTGTGCGCCGCCCACGGCTCGGAGGCCTTTCTGACGCGCCGGGCGGGGAGAGATTTTGTCGCGAGCGTCTGGGGCGCATGGGAAGCGGCCGGTTGCCTGGGCGTCCAGCGTCGTCGCGCGCTCGCCGCGCATCTGGCGCGCGTCGGGCAACCCGTTGATCGCGAGTCGCGCAGGCCGGGCTCCTACGCGTGGCCGGCGCTCAGGCGTGACGCGGAGCGCCGGTTCTCGGCCGGGGAGGATCCCCGTGAGGTGATTCGGTCCATTCGCGGGGCGCACCGCAGCGACGTCGCCCAACCGCCCAGCGCGCGGACGATCCGCCGCTGGTTCAACGACGCGCGCTGGCTCAACGGGTGAGCGAACCCCGGGGAGGGTCGTCGTGCCCGCCGGCGGGCGGATCGCCCCACCCGCCGGCGACACCCCGCACCTATTCGGGGCGGTGGGCGATGATCAGATGGTTCGCGGCCTTCCCCGCCCGAATCAGTGCCAGGTACACCTTGAAGTACTCGATGTGGTGGTCGGTCGACTCGGCGCCCTGCTCGGCCGCGATCGCGTCGCGGTGCTTCTGCCAGGCCGCCAGCCACTGAGCGACCTTGCCCTCGAAGTCGCTCAGATACTCGGTGACCTCGTCGATCACGAAGCCCGCCTCGAGGAGCTTGCTCTTGTAGCCGGCCAGGCTGTCGAGGTACTGCGGGATCGCGTAGCCCTCCTCGATCATGCGTCGCGCGGCGCCATCGTCGGGGCCGAACTCGAAGGTGCCCGAGAGGAACGCCAGCGTGCCGCCCGGGCGCAGCATCCGGCGCACCTCACGCAGCAGGGCGACCTTGTCGGCGAACACGTTCATCACGTTCATGCTCGTCACGACATCGAACGACTCGTCGGCGAACGGCATCGCCATACCGTCGCCCTGGACGAACTCGATGCGATCGCCCAGATCGGAGGTCGCCGCCAGGGTGCGCGCAACCTCGACCCCGACCTCGTTGATCTCGACCCCGGTCAGATGGCAGCCGCTGTGGGAGGCCAAATAGATCGCCGGGCCGCCGGTTCCACTGCCGATGTCGAGCACCCGGACGCCCTCGGCCAGCCCCAAGCGGCGAATGAGGTGGTCGAAATAGTCGAGGGTCGCGAACGACTGCTGGCCCAGATCGTGGCCGGGAGGCCAGATCTCCTCGCGCACCAACCGGTTCGCGGGACTGTCAATCCGGTGGATCGCCGAATAGTCCACTCCGCGCTGCGCGTCGCTCATGGCCTGCCCCCTGGGTTGAAAACGCCGACGGTCGATCGCCCTTACAGCATAGGCAGGCGGCGGCCGGTGAGTCGGAAAAGAACGGCCCGCGGCGCGGTGGGCGGCCCGGGCGGCTACTCGGGTCGGTGCAGGAAGCGCTTGCGCACGATGCGCTTGAGCAACTCGCCGCCGATCGCCCCGATGACCAGCGAGAACACGATCACCCAGATCAGCGAAATGTGCGCGGTGAAGAACACGAATGAGACCGGCACGCTTTTGCTGTTGTCGATGATGAACACCAACACCAGCACCGCGACGAGCACCAGTGCGCCGATCAGCCCGATGCGGCGCACCTGCTCTTCGGTCAGCCCCTCGTGTCCCCCCGGACCGCGGGAGTCATGAGGGGCATTCATCCGCTCAGCGGGCCGCGGCCGCCGCGCTGAAGACCGCCCCCAGGCGTTCCATGCCCTCGCCGATCTGAGCGGGGCTCACACCGCTGTAGGCCAGCCGCAGGGTCCGCTCGCCGCCCTCGAGGAAGCAGTCGCTGCCCTTCACGTAGGCGATTCCGGCTTCCGCCGCCACCGGGAACAACTCGTCGGCCGACAGCCCCTCGGGTAGTTCGACCCAGGCGAAGAACCCACCGGCGGGCGCGATGCAGCGCGAGCCAGCCGGGAAGTGCGTCAACCCGGCCATCATCGCGTCGCGTCGCTCGCGCATCAGCGCGGTGACGTGTTCGATGTTCGCGCCCAGCTTGTCGTCGACGATCAGGCGGTGCACGACCGCCTCGCTCAACAGGGCGGGGGAGATGTAGGTGCGCGACGCGGCGGCAGCCAGCTTGGCCGCGACGGGCTCGGGAGCGACGATGTAGTTGACGCGCAGCCCCGGGGCGACGGTCTTGGAGAACGAGGAGGTGAAGATCACCCGCTGGTCGCCGGCGATCTCGAAGATGCTCGGCAGGGCCTCGCCCTCGAAACGCAGCTTGCCGTAGGGGTCATCCTCGAGGATGAGGATGTCATTGGCCGCGCAGACCTCCGCCAGGCGATGGCGCTTGGCCAGGGAGATCGTGGCGCCGGACGGGTTCTGGAAGTTCGGGATGATGTAGATCATCTTCGGGCGACGCCCGGCGGCGATCGCCGCCTCGAGCGCCTCGACGTTCAGGCCATCGTCGGCGACCGGCACCGGCAGGATCTCCATGTTGTGGAGTCTCAGCTGCAGGAGGGCCCGATCGTAGGTGGGGGCCTCCACCGCGATCAGGTCGCCGGGGGCGAAGGCGCTTTCGAGCAGGAACACGAAGCCCTGCAGCGAGCCGTTGGTGATGAACACCCGCTCCGGGCCGACGCCGTGCTCGGCGGCGAGCACCTCGCGCAGCGGCGGGTAACCGTTGCCGGTTCCGTAGGAGAGGATGCGGGTGGCGTCGGCCTCGAGGGCCGCGCGGGCGCAGTCGGCGACCAGCTCGCCGGACAGCGCCTCGGGGCACGGGGCCCCGCGGGCGAATGAAATTGAGTCAGGCACGATCGCGGAGTCTACTCGTCCGGTGCGGCGGGTGACCGATCGGCGCCGGCCCGGGCGGAACGCTCATCGCAGGCGTCGGTTCAGCTCGCCGCGCAGGGGTCGCGCAACGGGGCGGGCGGCGATTCTGCGGAAGGAGCGATAGATGGGTTTGGCCCGGCCGGACGCGGTGAGCAGGCCGGCGGGCCACGCCGGGTTGTCCTGCAGGTTGAACCAGATCACCGCCGCGGTCTGGTGACTGCGCACGGCGGGCAGACGGGCGATCTGATCCAGGTATTGCCGCTGCTTCGCCGGGGTGACCCGCACGGTGCGATAGGGGGTGGTGGCGGTCGTGTAGCCCGCCTCGGTCACATAGAGCCTCATGCCGCGCCGGCGCGCGTTCAACGCCCGGTGGATCTCCGGCAGGCTCTGCCAGGTGGGAAAAGCGCGCGCGTACGCCCGGCTGCGATACAGCGGCCCCTGGGAAGGGTAGATGTGCTGCGAGTATGCGTCGAACGGCACCCGACGGTCGCGGGTGAGGGCGTACATCCAGGCGCGCGCGCCGATGCTGCCGTCGCCGCTGCTGCTGCGCGGCCCGGTGACCCCCGCGATCACCACCGCGCGACGGTTCGCCCGCTTGATGCGCGGATAGGCGGCCCGTACCAGGCGCTTGTAGTGGGCGGGATTGCTGCGCCCGTTCAGGCGGAAGAAGCTCTTGAGATTCGGCTCATTCCAGATCTCTAGGTGACGGGCCCTCCCGCGGTAGCGGGCTGCGACGGCCCCCATGAATGCGGCGAGGTCGGCCGCGCGCGGCGCATTGGGATTATGGACGGTGTCATGGGCGGCCCGGCGCCCGGCAACCGCCCAGGCGGGGGTGCTGTAGACGCTGATGATCGGGGTGATATTCGCGTGGTGGAGAGCATCGATCACGGCATCGGCCCGCCGCCAGTCGTAGGCGGGATCGTGATGATCACCCGGTTTGCGCGGGCGACGGGGCGCCACCTCGGACCAGAGGAGGTCGAACCGTGCGATTCGGGCTCGCGTCGCACGCACCATCTTCACGCGCGCTGGTACGGCGCGTATCGGTGCGGCGTCGGTCAGATGGTCGTCCTGCACGCCGAACACCGCCGCGACGGCATGGGGCGTGTGCATGCCGGCGAGCACGCTCAGGGATGCGGCGGCGACGAGCGCGCTCATCGCGCGTCGTGTGGGCTGGCCGATGATGAGGCCTCCTTCGAGGTTCCGTTCGACGCTAGCAGCGCATGGGGCGGATCCCGCGTGGGGCGGTGATATCGGGACGGGTGGTGACCCCCGCCCTCAACGGCGAGGGGCCCCTGGTGGGGCCCCTCGCGTACCGCTGGTGCTGCTGTGTGGGTGGGTCAGCCGGTGACCGCGGGCTTGACGACCCGCTTGGCGGGGGCGGTGACCTTGGTCGTGGCCTTCGCCTTGACCGTCTTTGCGTTGTCGGCCGAGGCGGTGGCGATGTTGGTGCGCGCACCGCGCACGTTGGCGGCGAACTTGACCTTCACCGTGATGGTGCGGGTGGCCTTGGGCTTGAGGTTGCCCAGCTTGATGGTCAGCACCCGGCCCTTCTGGGTGGCCTTCGGGCTGGTGGAGATCTTGATCATCCCGGCCGGGAGCGTGTCGCGAACGATCACGTTGCGCGCCACCGTCGTGGAGGTGTTGCGCACCCGGATGGTGTAGGTGAACGCCTTCATCACCTGCGCCTTCTTGGGGCCGGTCTTGGTGATCGCCAGGACCGCCTTGGCCGGACGCGGGGCGACGGCGTTGGCGTCAACCTCGGGAGCCGGGGTGCCCTCGGGGGTCACCGGCGGGGCCGGCGGGGTGACCGGCGGGGCGGGCGGCGTCACCGGCGGGGTGTACACGTTGGTGATCGTGCAGTTCCAGATGTCGCCCAGGCCCGGGGTGAACGTGTTCGCGCTCTCGACGACGGCCGGGGTCTGCTCGACCGGGTTGGTCAGGGTGCAGACCGGGGCGCCCTTGGCCGCGTAGTTGGCGTTGGGCATCGCGCCCTCGGCGAGGGTGTAGGTGGTGCCGGCGTCGAGCGTCCGCGGAGCCGACGCGGCGCCGTTGGCGACCAGGCCGGTGATGCTCGGGGTGCCGGTGAGGTTTGCGGTGAAGCTCGCACCGTCCTTGGGGGTCACCACGTTACCCGCGGCGTCGACGACCACCTTATTCACGGTGACGGTCGGGGGGTTGTACACGTTGGTGACGGTGCAGTACCAGTGCTCGTTCGGCTGTGGGGTGAACGTCGCGGTGTCCGAGGATGCGTCGCTCGTGGCGGCCTCACCCTCGTGGCAGCTGATGTCCTTCAACTCGAAGCCGCGCGGGTTGCTGCTCTCCTGCATGGTGTACGTGGTGCCAGCAACCAGGTCCTTGGTCCGGGTGTTGCTGGGGCCGGCGAACAGCGGTGTGAAGTCGACGTTGTTCATCTGGTCGCCGCTCTGCTGGGCCAACACGGAGAACGCGATGTCGCTCAGGTCCCCGTACCGGCCGCCGTTCTCGACGACCTTCTCGACGGTCAGGGTCGGCTTCGCGGTGAAGGTGACCTTG
>DAOKZF010000018.1:4407-4696 GCA_035325785.1 Miltoncostaeaceae bacterium | reverse complement strand
GGTGCTGGTGGCGGTTGCGGTTCCCTGGGTCGCGCCGGCCGTCTTCGGCCAGATCTTGGTGAGGGTCAGCGTGCTAGCGACGCTGCCGGTGGTGGCGCTCGCGGTGACGGTCACCTGACCGAGGCCGGTCCCGGTGAGAGTGAGGGTCTTCGTGCCCGAGGCATCCAGGGTGAAGGAGGTGCTGCTCAACGTCCCGGGGCCGCTGACGGACAGCGTCACGGTCGCGTCGGCGGGGCCGGTGACGGTCACCTGCGCGGTCGTTGCACCCGGTGCCGGCGGGGTGATCGCG
>DAOKZF010000018.1:0-4397 GCA_035325785.1 Miltoncostaeaceae bacterium | reverse complement strand
CGGCGCGCGCCTTGGTGATCAACGCGGCGACCTGCCCGTTGAGGGTGCTGTCGTTCGTCGGCGTGGTCGCATTGACCTGCTCGCTGAGGACCCACACGGCCACCTGGTTCACGGTGACGTCATGCGCGGTGGTGCCCGGGGGAAGAGGGTTGGAGCGCGCCAGGATCCACGCGAGGGCCGCGTCGTCGGTGCCGACGCCAGGAGTGCTCGCGGTCGCGGTCACATTGTGCTGACTGTCGTTCCAGTAGTTGCCCAGGTCGATGCAGTATCCGACCTGTTGGCCGGTGACATTGCCCAGGGTGAAGTTGAACGCGGCGGTGCCAACATTCCTGGTCCCGCCCGAATCAAGGCCGTTCACCGTGACGCTGGAACCGTTGGTGTGCGGTGGATTGCCCTTCTGGGTCGTGTCCGTGGCCAGCGCGGTCTGCGCCACAACCAGCGAGAGGACGAGCGCGAGGGCCAGCAACACCCCCATGATCGTCCCGCGTGGGACGTGCAGTCTGTCGGTCACGTCTGCCTCCTTGCCTGGCGCGGCGAGCCCCGCCCTTCGATTCATCTGACGACATAAGGATAGAAATGCCTCCCACGGGGTCAAACGCTCGAACGGTTAGGTTTCCGCCGCGCGCACCTAGACCTTCGTCGAGGTCCGCCGCGCCCGGCCTGCCACCGGCTCACCGTCCTCACCAACGACGAGGGGGCGCCGCAGCGCCCCCTCGCAACCCGCTCACGGTGAGTGGAACCTCAGCCGAGGCGCTCCTTCACCAGCTCGGCCACCTCGGTGGGGTTGGTGCCCACCCGGATGCCCTTCGCCTCCAGTGCGTCCTTCTTGCCCTGGGCGGTGCCGGACGAACCGGTGATGATCGCGCCGGCGTGACCCATCTGCTTGCCGGGCGGCGCCTGGAAGCCGGCGATGTAGGCCACCACCGGGGTCTTCATGTTCTCGGCGATGTACTCGGCGGCCTTCTCCTCCTCCGCCCCGCCGATCTCGCCGACCATCACGATCAGGTCGGTGTCGTCGTCGGCCTCGAAGCGGGCGAGAATGTCGGTGAAGTTCGAACCGACCACCGGGTCGCCGCCGATGCCGACCACCGTGCTCTGGCCGATGCCGAACATCGCCAGTTCCTTGGAGATCTGGTAGGTCAGCGTGCCGGAGCGGCTCACCAAGCCGACGCGGCCCGGCTGGAACACCTGGGTCGGCATGATGCCGACGCTGGCCACGCCCGGGCTGATCGCGCCGGGGCAGTTCGGGCCGATCAGGGTCTGATTGCCGCGCTTCAGGTGGGTGCGGATGCGCAGCATGTCGTGGGCGGGAATGCCCTCGGTGATCGCCACGATCAGGTCCACGCCGCTGTCGATCGCCTCGTAGATGGCGTCGGCGGCGAACCGCGGCGGCACGAACACCATCGCGGTGTTCGCGTTGGTCTCCTCCACGGCGTCGCGCACCGTGTTGAACACCGGGATGCCGTCGACATCCTGCCCGGCCTTGCCGGGGGTGACGCCGGCCACCACGTTGGTGCCGTAGGCCTTGTTGCGGGTGGCGTGGAACGCCCCCTCACGACCGGTGATGCCCTGCACCACCAGGCGGGTGTTCGCGTCGACCAGGATGCTCATGCGGCCTCCTTCGCCAGCTCGACGGCCCGCTTGGCGGCCGACAGCATCGTCTCCTCAACCACCACGTTGGCGGGGGCCCGGTCGCGGATGATCGCCCGACCCTCCTCCTCGTTGGTGCCATCCAGGCGCACCACGATCGGCAGGGTCGCGCCCAACTGCTCCAGAGCGGTCAACAGGCCGTTGGCAACCTCGTCGCAGCGGGTGATCCCGCCGAAGATGTTCACCAGCAGCGACTTGACCTTCGGGTCGGACAGCAGCACCTCGAGCGCCGACACGACCTCATCGGCCTTCGAGCCGCCGCCCGCGTCCAGGAAGTTCGCCGGCGTGCCGCCCGCCAGGGCGACCACGTCGAGGGTGCTCATCACCAGGCCGGCGCCGTTGCCGAGAATGCCGACATCGCCGTCGAGCTTCACGTAGGTGACGCCCTTCTCCTGCGCCATCCGCTCCTGCGGGTCCTCGGTGGTGGTCTCGCGGTACTCGGCCATCTCGGGGTGCCGGTAGAGCGAGTTACCGTCGATCGTGACCTTCGCGTCCAGGGCGACCACGCGCCCGTCGGCGTCGAGCAGCAGCGGGTTGATCTCCATCAGCATCGCGTCGAGCTCGACGAAGCCCTTGTAGAGGCGCTCGAGGATGTCGACCACGCCGCGGATCGCCTCGGCGTCGATGCTCGCGTGGTAAGCGAGCCAGCGACCGTGGTGCTGTTGGAAGCCGGTCAGCGGGTCGACGTGCAGCCGGGCGAGCGCCTCGGGGCGGTTCGCGGCGACCTCTTCGATGTCGACGCCACCTTCGGCCGACAGCATGATCAACGGCTTCTTCTCGGCCCGATCGAAGGTGATCGAGGCGTAGTACTCCTTGGCGATCTCGGAGGCCTGCTCGACCCACACACGGTGAACGGTGTGGCCCTTGATGTCCATTCCGAGGATCTCCGAGGCGCGGGCCTCGGCTTCGGCCGGGTTCTCGGCCAGCTTGATGCCGCCGGCCTTACCGCGACCACCCACCTGAACCTGGGCCTTGATGACGACTTTGCCGCCGATGCGCTCGGCCGCCGCGCGCGCTTCTTGAGGGGTGTTGGCGACCTCGCCCTCCGGCACCGGGATACCCTGGCGCGCGAAGAGCTGCTTCCCCTGGTACTCGTACAGGTCCAACCCTGGACTCCCTCCCACTCATGGCAACGCCCGGCGGCGCACCCCGAGTGGGGGACCTGTCGCGGGCCGCGCCGATACTACCCACGAGAGTGGCGCCACGACGGGAGAGTGCGTGCGGTCTGTTACGTGGATTTGGCCGGGGTGTTCGGTGCCCTCGGTTGGTCAATTGGCCGAGTGGCCGTCGGTCAATTGGCCGGTGCGGGACGGCGGCACCGCCCGGCCGGGTCGGCGACGGTGGGGCCCCGGCGGGCGCCGACCGGCGCGGCGCGCGCGTCTAGCGCGGTGGGCGAGCGGTGAACACCGGACGGGTGTTCACGATCCTCACCGGCGTCATCCGGTGGGCGACCACTCCGTGGGCGTCCAGGTCGAGCTGCAGCGCCCCGGTGTAGGTGCCGGCGATCGAGCCCGGCGAGAAGAGGAAGTTGCCCAGGCTCCATGCCGTCAGGCGCCGGCCCCGGCGCTCGATCGGTTGCAGCACATGCGGGTGAGAACCCAGAACGATGTCGGCGCCGGCCGCGTAAGCGGCGTCGGCCAACGCGCGCTGGGCGGCGTTCGGCCGGCGGTCCAACTCGATTCCCCAGTGGAAGTACGGGATCACCAGGTCGGCCCGGGCGCGCGCCGCGCGGACCGCGCGACGCACGGTGGCGGGCGTGGCGGGCGCGTTGCCGACCCGCGACGGCGATGCCCAGAAGTCGAACGGCGGGATCGCGTTGAAGCCGACGAACGCGATCCGCAGACCGCCCGCTTCGAGGACGGCCGGGGCGAGCGCTTCGTTCAGATTCGCTCCGCCGCCGAACGGCGTGATGCCGTTGGCCCGCATCGTGCGCGCGGTGCGCACCAGGGCCGACCGGCCGAAATCGAGCGCGTGGTTATTCGCCAGGCTGGCGGCGTCGATGCCCCCCGAGCGGGCCGCTGCGGCGATCGACCCCTGAGGGGCGAGGAAGTTGAAGGCCTTATCGGGCCACGGCGGGCCGGCCGGGGCGTCGGCGTTCTCCCAGTTCATCACCGCAAGATCGCGCGGTCTCAGCCACGGGCCGACCATCGCCCAATGCCAGTCCGGTCCGTTCGCCCGCACCGTTCCCGCGGCGGACCCCGGTGAGACATCACCGACCACCGCCACGCTCACCGGCCGGACCGTGAGCGGATCCAGAGCCGTCCAGGTGCCCTGCGCCGGCGGCGTGCCCGGCCCGCCGATACGACCGTCCGGATCGGCGCCGACCAGGCGCAGGTGTTGGCGGCCGACGCTTCGCGGGGTGAACGACAACTCGGTGACCCGCCCGCGGCGGGCGAGTGTGCGGGCCGCCACCCGCCAACCATCCGGCGCGCGCCACTCCAACCGCAACGGACCCGACACGTCGGGGACCGCCCTCACGCTCACCCGAACTCCGGGAGCCACCCACTCCGGCGGCGGCTCGTGCACCTGCGGGGCGGCCTCACTCGGGGCGGTCGTCGAGGCGAGGGCGGCGAGTGCCGCGGCACAGCCCAGCGCGGCGAGGAGACTGCGGCGAGACGGCATGGCGGGACCCTCCCCCGCCGAGCGAGCGTTGTCAACCCCATGGGGCGGGCCCGCGGGGGGCGAACCCCCCCCCCCCCCCCCAGCAACCTCACCCGTCACGCCGTGGGGCGCAGCCCCCCCCCCGC
>DAOKZF010000017.1:13323-14504 GCA_035325785.1 Miltoncostaeaceae bacterium | reverse complement strand
GACGGGTGGTGAACCGGACGTCGCCGCGGTGAATGGTGGTGGTGAAGGGGTGCTCGGACGTCGCGATCAGCCCGTTGGCCCGGTCGAAGCCCAGCATGTCGGCCAGTTCGTGGGCGAGCGCCAGTTGGTCGTCGGTGGCCCACTCGCGTTCGGGCAGAGACGGCGTATGCCGAGCGGTCGCCTCCGCGACGATCGGCGCCAGACGGGCGATGAGATCGCCGAACACCGGCTCCAACTCGGCGGCCTGGGCGCCGGGCTCGTAGTCGTCCAGCAGCGCGTCGTAGGGATCCCCTCCGTCCGCCAGAGCCTGCGCCGTCTCGCGTTTCAGGGCGATCACGCGAGAGAGGGGCTCGGCGTAGGGGGCGAAGTCGTCCCGGCGGCGTGCCTCCATCCAGGCGGCGACCGCGCGCGAGGTTGCCTCGCTGGTTTCGCGCACCAGCCTCTCCGGCAGACGCACCGCCCGGTTCTGCTCGCGCGTTGCCAGACGCACCAGCGCGCGCTGGTCGGCGTCCATGTTGGCCTCGTCGCCGGCCAGCGCGGCGAGCGCCTCGGCGATCTCACCGCGCACCAGTTCGCGATGGTGGAGCCCGGCGAGGGTCCCCAGCAGGCGGGCGCGCCCGTCCACGCCGCCGGCGGGCATCAGCGTCTCACGGTCCCATGAGGCGAGCGCGGCGGCGGCGGCGAGGTCCGACAGCGTCCCGCACCACTCGCGCACGAGCGCCCACGTCTGTGTATGCGTGCTCATACGGCCACTTTACGCCGGGGCGCGTATCCTGAGGCGATGCCCAGCGCCCCATCACGCCCCGTCCCCGCCTGGCTGCGCCGGTGGGAGGACCTGCACATCTTGGTGCAAATCGCGATCGTCGCGCCGGTGACGGTGCTGCTGTTGTGGGTGGTGCACATCGGCCTGTTGAACCAACCGCTGTGGCGCGGTCTGTCCTACGGGGTCTTCTGGGGAGCCCTGTTCACCGCGGCGATTGTCGGGGCCTCGCGCTCCGAGAGGGCGCGTCGCGAGCGGCGGGGGCGATCGCGCTCCGCCGTGGACCTCGACGAGGTGGCGGCACGCCGGCGGCGCTCGCGCTCATCCCGCTGACGGGCGACGCCGCCGGAGCGTCGCGTCGAGCGCCGCACGGGTGCCGTGGGGTCTCGGCGTGCGGCCGGGACCGCCGACGGTGTCCGGG
>DAOKZF010000017.1:6236-13313 GCA_035325785.1 Miltoncostaeaceae bacterium | reverse complement strand
CCTCGCTCGTCCAGTACGAACCGCCGCCGGGCGTCGTCTGGGACGACGCCACCTCCTCCGGCGACGCCCACCCCGCCGCGGCGACTACTTGGTCGGGTTGGTCGCGGCCTCGCTGAACTCGGTCAGCGCGGTCATGACCTCCGACAGGAGATCCGTGGTCGCCTGCTCGTCGTTGGCGGCGGCGGCATCCACGAACCGGCGCAGCACGTCACTGACGGCCGGGCCCTTCTCCACCAGCCCCGCGCGTTGCTGCTCGAGGGTGGAGTCATCCATTCGGTAGCCGTCCAGTTTGGCGATCGCCGCGTCGAAGCGATCGAGCGCCTCCTGAGCCTGCGGTGCCTTGCTCTTGAACTTCTCGATGCTCTCGGTGCTGCTGAGGATGTTGCCGAACTCGGTCAGCGCGTCGGCGGCCTCCTTGGCGTCGGCGACATATTGGGTCGTCGTCCCGGTGCCGGCGTCGGTGGTCGGAGCATCGGTGGTCGGTGCGTCGGTGGTGGGCTCGACGTCGGTGATGGCATCGGTTGAGGTCTCGGTGGCGGCGGTGGTCGAACCGTTTTCATCGCCGGTCGAGCTTGGTGGCCAGCTCCCGCAGTTCGGTGGTGCGCGCATCGGCGGCCGAGCCGAACTCCGAGAGGGCGGCCTCCGGAGTGAGTTCCTTGCTCTCGATCTTGGTGATGGTGCTGTCGAGGGCGGCCAACTGCTCGTCGTTCAGGGTGATGACCCGTTCCCAGTCGCCCTTCAGATCGTCGGGCGGCGTCAGCTTCTTGAGCTTGTCGACAGCTGCCGCGGTGATGTCGCGCCCGGACGTGAGGAAGGGCAGAACGTCGTCGTTGCCGGTCGGGGCGGCGAGCGCATCGAGGGCGGTCTTTGCCTCGGCGCAGGCGGCGTCGGCCTGGGTGCGCAGTTCGTCCGCGCTGAGAGAGCTCGAGTCGCTCCCGCATCCGCTGATCAGGGCGATCGCGGCAACCAGGGCCACCAGGCCCGCGGTGCGGCGAAGGAGGCTGTGCATGGAGTGCTCCGTGGTGATTGTGGTTTGACCCAACCCCGGGGCGCACGCACGGGGCGTGTGATCGCGGCACCAGGTGCGGGGACGATAGCCATCCGCGTGGTCGGCCGCACCATCGGCCGCCAATCGGTTGCACGGCCGTAGAATGAAGGGCGTCAATCGGAAAGAGGAGACCTGCTGATGGGGCTGCGCGACGAGGTGATGGACGCTTTGAATCGGCAGATGGGACGCGAGTTCGACGCCCATTTTCAGTATCTGGCGATCTCGAGCTGGTTCAACGGCGAGGGGCTGCGCGAGTTGGCGGGATTCTTCGCCGCCCAGGCGGCGGAGGAGCACGCCACGCCATGCGGTTCCTCACCTACATCCAGGATGCCGGCGGCACGGTTGCGATCCCGGCGATCGCCGCACCCGCGACGGGCTTCGAGCGGGCCGAGGAAGCCGTTGCTGCCGCGTTGGCATCCGAAGAGGATGTGACCGCGCGCATCAACGAGCTGGTCGATGTTGCCCGGGCGGCCAACGACCACGCCACCGATGCCTTTCTCCAATGGTTCGTGACCGAGCAGGTGGAGGAGGTGTCGACCATGACCGAGCTGTTGCAGGTGACCCGTCGCGCCGGCGAGGGCAACCTGCTGCTGGTCGAGGATTACATCGCCCGTTCCGGCGGACACAGCGGCGAGTGAGTCCGGCCGGTCCACGGGCGCAGGCGGGGCGGGGGGGGCGGCGGTGGACCGCCCCCCGGCCGCTGACCGGCGCCGACTACCCGCGGGCACGCGCGGTGGTGGACAACTGGTTCGGGCACCCCGTCGGGATGGTCATGCATCGGCTGTTTTTCGACCAGCTCGGTCCGTCGGGCGTGTGGATTGAGGATCGGGACGGTGAACCGGCCGGGTTTCTGCTCGGTCTGATCAGCGAGGCCGATCCGGAGTTGGCATACGTGCACATGCACGCCGTCGCTCCCCGAATGCGCGGTCAGGGGGTGGGCGAGGCGCTCTATCGGGACTTCTGCGCCCGGGCGCATGCCCGCGGCTGTCGGCGTGTGCGCGCGCTGGCCCAACCGCAGCGGACCGCATCGCGCCGGTTCCATGAGCGAATGGGTTTCGCCGCCACATGGCAGGAGGCCTATCTGGGCGAGGGCGGCGACCGGTTTGTGTATGAACGGGCGCTTCCCCTCAATCCGGGGGAAGGCCATCAACGAGAGGATGATGCGGTGACCGTGGTCGAATCCGACGCGTCGCCCGAGAGGCGCGCACACGAACGGCACGCCGTGGCGCTGCCCGTGCGCGTACGGGTCGACGGGCGCGACGTTGCGGCGCGCACGGTGGACCTGTCGGAGGGCGGCGTGTTGGTCGCCGGGCGGGACTTCCCCTCGGCGGATCAGTTGCGCATCGAGATCGAGCTGGCGGAACTTGGCCGCCATGAGATCGAGGCGGAGGTGGTCCGTCGCGACGGCGCGACCGACGGCGCGGATTCGCTGGCGGTGCGGTTCGCCGAGGTCGCCTCCCACGGGGGACGGGAGGCGATTCGCGAGTTCCTCCGATCGCGCCTGAGGGAGAGCCGGCCCTAGGCGGTCAGATCGACGTGACGCGGTCCGTCGGGGGCGTCCTCGTCGGATCCGCCCGCGCCCCGACGCCCATCCCGGCGGGAATGGTGCTCTCCGCGCCGCTCGTCCGGAGCGTCCTCCACGCGCTCGGTGCGGGTGGCCGGCGGCAACTCCTGCGCCCGCGCCCGATCGATGCGCTCACCGGCGGAGGCGAGCACCGCCATCGCGGCCTCCCGTTGCATCAGGGCCTGGGCAATGCGCGACACCTCGTGCATACCGGCGTTCTGGATGGCGGGGACGTGGCTCATGGCTGCTCGCGTTCGCGATGGGACGTGTGCGCTTGATGTATCGGCAGGCCGCCGCTCAAACATGAGCGGCCCGCCGTCATCGCACGCGCCAGCCCAGGTTCAGGTGCTCGCGGTGGGCGATGGCGTAGACCGGGCGCCCGGTGGTGGGGTGGAAGACCACCGAGAGCAGCTGGCCGTCGCTGAGTGCCAGCTCCTGAGGGAAACGCCGGAAGCTCAACGTTTCGAGTTCTCCGTCGTCGTTGGCCACCAACAGCCGGTAGCCGAGACGCAACCAGCCTCCGGTCAGGTGGGGGCGGTCGACCATGTGGGCGCCGATGATCGCCGAGAACTCCTGGCCGCAGGCGGCGCAGCGTAGGGCGCTCAGCCGGCCACCCGTGTCGTTCGCCGCGCAGGACGCGGCGCAGCTGGGGCAGGGTACATGTCGGCGCACCGGAGCCGGGGAGGAATTCGTCTCGTGCGGGCGGGAGCCGTCGGCTCGCAGGCGGTCGTAGCGGGCGCGCTGCACCGGATCTCCCAGGACCAGCCAGGCGGCGTTCGCCTGCTGGGTGAGCTCCTGGGCGTGGCGACGCTGATCCTCATCGCGAAAGCGATCGGGATGGAAGGCCACGATCCTCAGCCGCCAGGCGGCCCGGATCTCCGCGTCGGATGCGTCGGGGGGCACATCGAGGGTGCGGTAGTGGTCGTCGTGCGTGGACATGCGCGCACAGCATGCCCGACCGGCGCCGGCCCGCCGAGTGGGGGCTCGTGGCGGTGGCCGGCCTGGCATCGTAAGGTGGCGGTGTGAGTTCACCCATCCTGATCGGCACCGCTCTGCGGGAGGCCCGCGAGAGTCGGGGTCTCACGCTGGCCCAGTGCGAGGACGCGATCTGCATTCGCACGCGCTATCTGAGTGCGATCGAGGATGGGCGCTTCGACGACCTGCCCGATCCGGCGTACGTCGGTGGCTTCGTGCGTGCGTACGCCGGCTATCTCGGCGTGCGCATGGAGGGGATCGGCGAACCGGATCGGGAGCTGCCGGTGCTGCGAACGCCGGAACGACAGGTGCGCCTGGACTACCTGACCGTCGGCCGTCCACCGCGCCGACGGGGGGCGGGTCGACGGCGACTCGCGTGGGCGGTCCTGAGTCTGCTCGCGGTGGCGTTGCTGGTGATCGTCGCGCTGTGGCTTGGGGTGTTCGACCCCACCTCCGGTTCGCCCGGCGGGGGGTGAGAGCGGATCGATCCGCGGCGTGGTCCCTACGTGGTCCCGGGTGGCCACGATTGCGGCGTTTTGAGGACTCCTGACGACACCCGAAAACCGCCGCGGAAACGAGAAAAGCCTGCGATATGCAGGCTTTTCTACAGGTAGCGCATACGGGATTTGAACCCGTGTTACCGCCGTGAGAGGGCGGCGTCCTAGGCCCCTAGACGAATGCGCCGTATTGTGTTCGTCCGACCGTGCAATTGGGGGAGGAGGATTCGAACCCCCGCTACTGGGGCCAGAACCCAGCGTCCTACCGCTAGACGATCCCCCACTGCCCTGCGGACGGCCGGGATGCTAGCAAACTGGCCACGCAGCTCAAGCCAGCGCGGCGCCCTCGCGGCTCCAATCCTCATAAAGGCGCGCGTAATGGCCGGCTCGGGCGATCAGGTCGGTGTGGCTGCCCTGCTCGACGATCCGTCCGTGCTCGAGCACCACAATGCGATCCGCCGAGCGGATGGTCGACAGCCGATGGGCGATCACGATCGACGTGCGTCCGCGCATCAGGGTGCGCATCGCGTGCTCCACCAGCGCCTCGGAGCGCAGGTCCAACGAGGAGGTGGCCTCGTCCAGAATCACCAAACGCGCGTCGGTGACCAGCATCCGCGCGAGGGAGATGAGCTGGCGTTGGCCGGCGGAGAGGGCGGCCCCTCGATCGGTGATGCGCGTGGCGAAGCCCTCGGGCAGGCGCTCGATCACCGCGGTCGCACCGACCGCGTCGGCCGCCGCGCGCACCTGATCCTCGCTCACCTCGGGGCGCCCGAAGGCCAGATTCTCGGCGATCGTGCCGGTGAACAGCTGTCCCTCCTGGGGCACGATGCCGATCTGGGCTCGCAGCGAGCGCTGGGTGGTGGTCCGCAGATCCACCCCGTCGATCGCCACCCGACCGGCGGTCGGGTCGTAGAACCGGGCGATCAGCTTGACCAACGTCGACTTGCCGGCTCCGGTCGCGCCCACCAGGGCGACGCTCTCACCGGGGGCGATCTCGAGGCTCAGGTCGTGAATCACCTCCTCGCCGGTGCCATAGGCGAACGACACCCCCTGCAGGCTCACCGCGCCGCGCACCGGCGGCAGGTCAACCGCTCCGGGCGCATCGGCCAAACCCGGCTCGGTGTCGAGGACGGTGAAGATCTTCTCCAAGGCCGCGATGGCCGACTGCACGGTGTTGAACAACTGCGACAGCTGCTGGATCGGATCGAAGAAACTCGACAGGTAGGCGAGAAAGGCCACCATCACGCCGACCGTCAGATCGTGGTCCAGCACGCGGCTGGCGCCGTAGTAGAGGATCAGCGCGGTGCCCAGGCCGGCCAGCAGCTCCACCCCGGGGAAGTACGCCCCCGACAGGCGGATCGTGTCCATGTTCGCCCGGCGGTACTCCTCATTCACTCGGGCGAACTCCCGCTCGCTCTCGAGTGTGCGCGCGAAGCCCTGGACCACCCGGATGCCCGACAGGTTCTCCTGCAGGTAGGCCAGCACGTCCGCGATCCGCTCGCGGGTGCGCCGATAGGCGCGCGTCGAATAGACGCGAAAGGCCACCGTACCCGCCAACAGCGGCGGGAAGATCACGAAGGTCGCCAGCGCCAGCTTGACGTCGTAGGCGAACAGGATGACCAGCACACCGAGGAAGGTGAGGCCATTCACCACCAGGTTGGTGACACCCTCGGTCACCAGCTGCGTGAGCGCCTCGATGTCGCTGGTGAGACGGCTGACCGAGCGCCCGGACGGTGTGCGCTCGTGGTATCCGAGCTCCAGCCGCATCAGATGACGGAACGTGTCGGTGCGCAGGTCCAGCAGCATCCGCTCGCCCACCCAGCTCGACAGAAACGTCTGGTAGTAGCCGGCGGCCCAACCGACCGCCCCGGCCAGCACAAACAACCCCACCGCGAGGCCGAGCGCCGCGCGGTTGCCGGCGCCGATCCCCGAGTCGATCCCGAACTGGGCGATCGCCGGGGCGGCCAACCCCGCGGCCGTGACGATGATCATCAGCAGGGCGGGGAGGGCGGCCCGGCCGGCGTAGGGGCGCAGGTAGGGCAATAGTCGACGCAGCGGTTTCGTCGGGATCTGCCGAGCCGGTGAGTCATCGTCGCGCCTCATCTCCGGTCGCAGCAGAGCGCCGCCGGGTCCGTGATGGTGGTGGGTGCTCATGCCACCGGGGCGACCGTCACCAGGCCACCGTCGTGGATTTCGCGGTAGAGCGGACTGCTGCGGTACAGCTGGCCGTGATCGCCGCGGGCGACGATGCGGCCCGCCTCCAGGACGACCAGTTCGTCGGCGAGCGCCAGGGTCGACAGGCGGTGAGCGATCACGATCGTGGTGCGTCCTCGCGTCGCTTCGCGCAGGGCCTGCTGAATCGCGGCCTCGGTCGACGCGTCCACCGAGGCCGTCGCCTCATCGAGGATCAGGATGCGCGGATCGGCCAGCAGCGCCCGGGCGATGGCGACCCGTTGGCGTTGCCCCCCGGAGAGGGTGAACCCGCGCTCGCCCACCAACGTCTCGTAGCCGTCCGGCAGGCGGCGGATGAACTCGTCCGCCTGCGCGGCCCGGGCCGCCTCACGCACCTCATCATCGCTCGCCCCCGGCCGGCCGAAGGCGATGTTGTCGCGCAGGCTCGCCGAGAAGAGGAATGGGTCCTGAGGAATGATGCCGACCGCCGCGCGCAGGTCGTCCAGGCGCAGGTCGCGCAGATCCACGCCCTCCAGCAGAACCCGCCCGGCGGTCGGATCGTGAAAGCGTGCCAGCAGCTGCGCCAGCGTGGTCTTGCCGGAACCGGTCGGGCCGATCAGGGCCACCGTGCGCCCGGCGGGGATCTCCAGGTCGATGTCGCTCAACGCCCGCGGACCCCCGTCTCGGAAGGCGAACGACACGCCCTCCATGCGCACCGCCCCACCGCCGTCCGGCAGCGGGCGCGCGTCGGGCGCCTCGACCACCTGCGGCTCGGTGTCGAGCACCTCGAAGATCCGCTGCCCGCCGGCGACCGCGCGCTG
>DAOKZF010000017.1:0-6226 GCA_035325785.1 Miltoncostaeaceae bacterium | reverse complement strand
GCCCAGCAGCATTCCCATCGACCGAAAGGGCGCCATCAGCATCGACAGCCAGAGGAAGAAGGCCACGAACTGGCCCAGTTCCATGGCGCCGCCAATCGTCAGCAGGCCGCCGTAGAACAGCACGACCGCCAGCCCCGCCGTGGGCAGAAACCCCATCAACGGCTGGTAAGTCGCGCGCAGGCGGGCGGCGTCCATGCTGCGATCGAACGCCCGCTCGGCGTGGTCGCCGAACATTTCGGTGCTCAACTCCTCGCGTCCGAAGGCCTTGATCACCCGCACGCCGGCGACACTCTCCTCGGCGTATTCGGTCACCTCGCCGACCCGTTGCTGCACGTCCACCAGCACCGGATGGGAGCGGCGGCTGTAACGCCAGGCCACCACCAGCAGACCGGGGCCGGTGAGCAGGGCCAGGATGGCCAGGCGCCAGTTGGTCCACAGCAGGACCCCGGTCAGCAGCGCCAGCGTGAACACGTTCATGAAGAGGAAGATCAGCCCATAGCCGAGGAAGAAACGGACGGTCTGCAGGTCGCTGGAGGCACGTGACATCAGCTGGCCGACCGGCATCCGGTCGAAGAACCCGAGCGACATCCGCTGCAGGTGGGAAAAGAGCAGGTTGCGCAGGTCGTATTCCACCGCGAGGCTCACCGCCCCCGACACCCAACGGCGCACCACCGCGAAACCGGCCCGCGCCAGCGACAGCGCCACGATCAGGCCCACCAGCGGCGCGAGCGCGTCGCGATCACCGCCCTTGAGCACATCGTCGATCACCCGCCCGGTCAGGTATGGCAAGGTGACGGAACACGCCATCAGTCCGGCGGCGCTCAGCGCGGTGATCAGCACCTTCCCCCAATGGGGTTTCAACAGGCCGAGCAGTCGGACGAGGACAGTCAAGTGAGTACCGGTTGGATCGGATCGGCGCCCCGGACGGGGTCGGACAACAGGCGGGCACCGTCGCCCCACCGCGCCCGTGCGCGACGGAGGCGAGCCCCATCGCCCACGCGGTGCCGAACATCAGCGAGGGGCGCGACGGACTGACGATAGAGGCCGCGGCCGACGCATGCCGTGCCGCCGGCGCCCACGTGCTGAACCTGCACGCCGACGTCGACCACAATCGGAGCGTGCTCACGCTCGCCGGGCGGCCCGAGTTCCTCGCCGAGGCGACCGTCGCGTTGGCGCGCGAATGCCGAGAGCGGATCGACCTCTCCCGTCACGAGGGAGTGCACCCCTGCATCGGTGCGCTTGACGTGCTGCCCTTCGTCGCCCGGACGCCCGCCGACCGGCCGGTGGCCGAGACCCTCGCGCGCGGGGTCGCCGAGAGGATCGGCGCGGAGCTGGAGATCCCGGTCTTTCTGTACGGCACCGTGGCGCGCGACCCCGTGCGGGTGCGACCCCATCACTTTCGCGCCGGCGGGGGGATGGAACTTGCCCGCCGGGTCGCGGCGGGAGAACTGGTGCCCGACGCCGGTCCGCGTCGGTGTGCGGGCCCCGTTGACCGCGCTGACCCTGGCGCTGCCCGGGGCGAGCCTCGATCAGGCGCGCGCCCTGGCCGCGCGCGTGCGCGAAGCCGGCGGCGGCCCGACGGGCGTGCGGGCCCTCGGTCTGCAGCTGGCGCGTGCAGGGTGTGTGCAACTGTCGCTCAATATCGAGGATCATGTTGCCGCTCCGCTGCCGGTGGTTATTGGGGCCGCTCGGCGGGCCGGGGCCGCGCTCGGGGTGAGTGTGGGGGAGGCCGAATTGGTCGGGTTGATTCCGCGCGCAGCCCTTGCGGGTGACAGCCCGGCGCAGCTGGGAATCGTCGGGTTTCGGCCCGGCATGGTGGTGGAATCACAGTTCGCAGCACTGGGGAGGAACGCCTGAATGGCACGTCGCAAGCCGCGCAAGAACGTGGGGCCGCAGCCGCACCACGGACCGAAGAAGACCCGTCGCGCCGACGGTGCACAGGGACATTCCGCCGCGGGCGCGTCGGCGCCCAAGCGGCGCCCCGGCCAGCCGCATCCCGCCTCGTTCCAGGGCGTCGCGATCCGCGCGGCGATCGTCTCGGCCCTCTTCTACCCCTATCTCGTCTACATCGCCAAGGAGGACGAGGGGCGCTCGTTGATGCTGACCGGCGTGGCCTTCCTGATGATGCTGCCGATCGGCCTGTTCATGGACCGGCTGCGCTACCGGCGCCAGATGGCGCGTTGGAACGAGAAGCACGGGGTGAAGAAGCCCGCCAAGGCGCGCGACACGGCAGAGGCGGCCGAGGAGGCCAAATCGTGAGTCGTGCCCGCGCGCCGCGCGGCACCCGCGATGTTCTGCCCGAGGAGGGCCGCCTGCGCGAGCGCATCGTCGCGGTCGCCCGGTCGGCCTTCGAGCGCCACGGCTACGGGCCGATCGTCACGCCCACCTTTGAGGAGACCGAGGTGTTCGTGCGCGGGGTCGGCACCAGCACCGACATCGTGCGTAAGGAGATGTACAGCTTCGCGGACCGCTCCGGGCGCAGCCTGACCCTGCGGCCGGAGGGCACCGCGCCGGTCATGCGGGCCTTCGTCGAACACGGCATGCACAAGCTGATGCTGCCGGTGAAGCTCTGGTACCTGGCGCCGATGTTCCGCTACGAGGCGCCCCAGGCGGGCCGCTATCGCGAGCATTGGCAGCTGGGGGCCGAGGCGATCGGCAGCGATGATCCCCTGCTCGACGCCGAGGTGATCGCCCTGCTGCACGGCATCTACGCCGAGCTCGAGCTGCCCGGGTTGGAGCTGAAGCTCGGCTCGATGGGCGACCGAGAGAGCCGCGACCCCTACCGCGCGAAACTGGTCGAGTACCTCGAGCGTCATCGTTCCTCGTTGGACGCCGACGCCCAGGACCGGATGCGCGACAACCCGCTGCGGCTGTTCGACACCAAGGACGAGGGCGTCGCGGCGATCATGGCCGATGCGCCGAAGCTGATCGATCACCTGTCGCCCGCTGCCCAGGAGCACCGCGAACGGGTGCTGGACGCGCTGGACCGCCTGGGAATCGCCTACACCGAGGACCCGACCCTGGTGCGCGGCTTCGACTACTACACGATGACCGTCTTCGAGTTCTCCAGCAGCCACCTGGGCGCCCAGAGCGGCGTGGGCGGCGGCGGGCGCTACGACGGGCTGGTGGAACAGTTGGGCGGCCCGCCGACCCCCGGCATCGGTTTCGGCACCGGGATCGAGCGGATCACCCTGGCCCTGCAGCGGGCCGAGAACGGCGAGCAGGCGGCGGCCCTCGACTGCTACCTGGCGGTGCCCGACGCGGCCTGCGCACGGAACTCTTGCCCCTGCTGCAACGCCTGCGGGCGAGCGGCCTGCGCTGCGAGAGCGACCTGCGCGGGCGCGGTATGAAAGCGATGATGAAACACGCCGCCAGCCTCGGCGCGCGGCGGGTGGTGATCATCGGCCCACGCGAATACGAGGAGGGCACGGCGACCGTGCGCGACATGCACAGCGGAGAACAGATCCAGGTGGCGCTCGAGCAGTTGACGGAGGCGCTCTCGTGATCGGCTCCGCCCGCTACCGCACCCACGCCTGCACGGCGGTCGTCGGAACCGAGGGCCAGCGGGTGCGCGTGGCCGGCTGGGTGCACCGACGGCGCGACCACGGTGGGGTGGTGTTCATCGACCTGCGCGATCGCTCCGGGCTGGTGCAACTGGTGTTCCACCCCGATCAGGCCGGCGAGGCCCACGCGGTGGCGCGCCACCTCAGCCCCGAGGATGTGATCAGCGTCGCCGGCACCCTGGTGGCCCGGGCCCAGGAGGCGATCAACCCGGCGCTTGCCACCGGCACGGTTGAGCTGCGCGTGGATGAGATCGAGATGCTGTCCGAGGCCGAGCCGCTGCCGTTCTCGGTGGAGGACGAGGCCCAGGAGCCCTCGGAGGAACTGCGCCTGACCCACCGTTACCTCGATCTGCGCCGTCCGGGGCGGCTGCCGGCGCTCGAGCTGCGGGCCGGCGTCGTTCAGGCCATGCGTCGGGTGCTCGATGAGGAGGGCTTCCTCGAGGTGGAGACCCCGGTGCTCACCCGCTCGACGCCGGAGGGCGCGCGCGACTTCTTGGTGCCGAGCCGCCTGCAGCGCGGGGGCTTCTACGCCCTGCCGCAGAGCCCCCAGCTGTTCAAGCAGATCCTGATGGTGGGGGGAATCGAGCGGTACTACCAGGTCGTGCGCTGCTTTCGCGATGAGGACCTGCGCGCCGACCGCCAGCCGGAGTTCACCCAGTTGGACATCGAGGCGTCGTTCGTCGAACCGGATGACATCCGCACCCTGGTCGAGCGGATCCTGCGCGCCAGCTTTGAGCGCGCCGCGCTGACGCTGCCCGACAGCATCCCGACGATCACCTACGCCGACGCCATGCGCCGCTACGGCACCGACCGACCGGATCTGCGTTTCGGGATGGAGATCCAGGACTGGACCGAGCCGGCCGGGCGCAGCGGCTTCGGGGTGTTCGAGGGCGCGATCGGCGCCGGCGGGGTGGTGCGCGGCCTGGTGGTGCCCGGCGCCGGCGCCGGCGTCAGCCGCAAGGTGGGCGATGAGCTGATGGGCGAGGCGCGCGAGCTGGGCGCCAAGGGACTGGTGTGGGCGGTCGTGCAGGAGGACGGCACGCTGCGCTCGCCGGTGGCCAAGTTCCTCGACGGGCTGGCCGCCGACTTCGGCGCCCGACCGGGAGACCTGATCACGCTGGTCGCCGACGATGAGGCGGTGGCCCAGAGCGTGCTGGGCGCCCTGCGGGTGCGCTTCGCCGAACGCCACGACCTGATCCCGGCCGACGCCTGGGCGCCGGTGTGGGTGGTCGACTTCCCGCTGGTCGAGTGGAACGCCGACGAGCGCCGCTGGGAGGCCCTGCATCACCCGTTCACCGCGCCGCGCCCGCAGGATCTGGAGCGGTTGGAGGACGATCCGGGCGCGGTGCTCTCGCTGGCCTACGACATCGTGCTGAACGGCATTGAGGTCGGCGGCGGCAGCATCCGCATCCACGACCGCGAGACCCAGCGACGGGTGTTCGGCGTGATCGGGCTGGGCGATGAGGAGGCCGAGGAGAAGTTCGGTTTCCTGCTGAACGCCCTCAAGCATGGTGCGCCGCCCCACGGTGGGGTGGCGTTGGGGTTGGATCGTTTGGTGATGTTGCTGGTGGGCGAGCGGTCGATCCGCGATGTGATCGCCTTCCCCAAGACCGCCTCGGGGCAGGATCTGATGTGCGGCGCGCCCGCCCCGGTCGACGAGCGCCAGTTGCGCGAGTTGGGGGTTGCGTTGCGGACGCCACCGAAGGCCGCGCCCGCCTCGTAGCCGGGCGAAACGGGGGGGGTGGGCGTGTGATGCGCCTGCCCTCCCCGCGGTTCAGTCGCCGAACAGCCGGGCGGCGTCGCGCCGGATGCCGGCGGTGAGCGTCAACTCGAGCGTCCCTCGTCGGCCGGCGGCCCACGCGACGCTCACCACACCGCTCTCCTCCAGCTCGCTGAGGGCGCTCAGCAGGGCCAGCGGATCGTCGCCGTCATCGGCGAGCGCATCGCCCAGCGCATCGAGCGTCGTCCACACCCGCCCATCGATGGGCCGCCCGGCCTCCAGCCAGCGCGCGACGACCGCCATCTCCACCCGCTGGGCGAGGTCCGACCTCAGGTTCACAGGCGCACGTTAGCGCTCGCGCGCCGGCGCGCGCCAGCTTCGGGCGCCGGGCCCTCAGGCGACCCGCTTCACCTCGGGCTCCAGGCGCAGACCGCTGTGCTCCTCGACCCGCCGCTGCACCCGTTCGATCAGGGCGTGAACATCGTCGGCCCGGGCGCCCCCCAGGTTGATGATGAAGTTGGCGTGGCAGGTCGAGACGGCAGCGCCGCCCACCCGGGTGCCCTTCAGGCCGGCGGCGTCGATCAGGCGGGCGGCCGAGGCCCCCGGGGGGTTGCGAAAGACGCTGCCGGCGCTGCGCGCGGCGGCCTCCGGCGGGTGGCGGTTGCCCCGCCAGGCCAGGTTCGCCCTCACCCGCCGGCGCAACTCGTGGGGATCGGCGGCCGTCAGGCGCAGGGTGGCGTCCAACACCACCGCGTCGGGTCGCTCGACCAACACGCTGTGGTCGTAGCCGAAGTCAAACCAGTCCGGCCCGACAGTGAACACCCGATCGTGCTCAAAGATGCGGGCGCTCTCGACCACATCGCCCAGGAACATCAGCCGGTCGCGCGCCGGCGAGAGGAAATGCAGATTCAGGTACAGCGCCCCGCCGAGGGCCGCCGGGATG
>DAOKZF010000016.1:3810-14558 GCA_035325785.1 Miltoncostaeaceae bacterium | reverse complement strand
TGCAAGCTGTTCTACTGGCCGGGAAGCTGACCGCGTGAGCGTGGGGGCGGAGCGTGTCGTCCGCCCCCGCCCGCCTCAGCGGATCACGATCTCGCCGCGCTCGGTTTCGATCCCGACCCCTTTGATGCCGATCGTGCCGCCGACACTGCGCACCGGCAGGTTGTGGTCGCCCAACCAACTGTCGAGCATCTCCAGCGGCTCGCCGACCTCGACGAAGGTGTAGCCGCCGGGGGCGTTCTCGTGGTTGGCCAGCTCCAGGCGCCGCTGCCAGGTGGCCATCCGCTGCTCGTGTGCCACCGGGAAGTCGATGAAGAACGGCAGCGGGAACCGCGGCATGCCGGCCGAGCGGAAGTTGACCCGGGTGCCGTCCGCGGTCTCGCCGGTCCCGGCCTGGATCGCCAGACCGCGCCGCGCCGCGGTCTCCTCCAGGTTGTCCACTCCGAGCGCCCACCACAGGGGTCGGTCGCGGCCCTCCAGCACCTGGGCCAACCAGGCCCCGTCGGCCTTGCTGGTGTCACCGACTCCCAGCAGCTCGAGAAACAGCGGCGGTTTCATCGGCGCAAACATCGTTGTGGCGCCACCCCGGTCGACACCGCCGGGGATTGCGTTCAGGCCGTATTCGTCGTGCAGCCGGGCGGCGGCCGCCTCGATGTCGACCACGCCGTAGATCACATGGTCGATGTAGAGCCCCTCACTGGACACGATGATCCCCCCATCCGGTGGCTGTCCCCGCCCACTCTCGCCGATTGCTCGCGCAAGTAAAAGGGCGCCCGGGGCCCGGCGGGTGGGCGAACGTCGCACATTTGTGAACCGATTCACCCCAAAGGCGGTCGGGGCGGTTAGGGTGCTACCGATGTGGCGGATACTTCTCGCCGCCGGACTGGCCGTGATCGGCGGCATGTGCCTGGCGCTCCAGTCGGCGGTCAACGCGCGCATGAAGGACATTCTGCGCGGCTCCCCGTGGGGGGCAACCCTCACCTCGGCGATCGTGTCCGCGATCGTCCTGGTGGTGATCCTGCTGGCCCTCGGCGAGGGGCGCCAGGTGGCCACATCGGTCGGCGGGGGGCCGTGGTGGGCCTACCTGGGCGGGGTGTTTGGCGTGGTGTTCCTGGTGACCAGCCTGGTGGCGGTGGTCAACATGGGCGCGACGGTCACCTACATCGCGGTCACCCTCGGCGGCACCTTCTCCGCGGCGCTCGCCGACCGCTACGGCCTGCTGGGACTCACCCAGATCCAACTCGGCTGGCAGCGGATCACCGCGATCGGCCTGATGGTGCTCGCCCTGGCGCTCCTGCTGCACGAGTCGCTCACACGTGGCGGTTGACACACGTCGGCGGGCGCGGGTGGGCACAAAAAGGCGACAATCGGATCATCCTTTATGGTGGATGTCACCACGAGACGACCCCGATCGCGAGGAGCCACAATGGCCTACGCCGTACCGGATCTGCCCTACGCCTACGACGCACTCGAGCCGCACATTGATGAGGCCACCATGCGCGTGCACCACGACAAGCACCACCAGGCCTACGTCGACAAGGCGAACGCCGCGCTCGCCGGCACCGCCCTGGAGAACGCCGCCATCGAGGACGTGCTGAAGGACCTCGACGCCGTCCCGGCCGAGGTGCGCGGAGCGGTTCGCAACAACGGCGGCGGCCACCACAACCACGCCATGTTCTGGGAGAGCCTCTCACCGAACGGCGGCGGTGCCCCCACCGGTGCGTTGGCCGAGGCGATCGCCGCCACCTTCGGCTCGTTCGAGGATTTCCAGGCCAAGTTCGCGGCCGCGGGCGCGAACCAGTTCGGCTCCGGCTGGGCCTGGCTGGTGCACGACGGCAACGGCCTGGTCGTGACCAGCACCGCCAACCAGGACAGCCCGCTCTCGGCCGGTCAAACGCCGCTGCTGGGCGTCGACGTGTGGGAGCACGCCTACTACCTCAAGTACCAGAACCGCCGCCCCGACTACCTGGCCGCCATCTGGAACGTGATCAACTGGGACGCCGTCGCGGCCCGGTACGCCGCGGTGGCCGGCTGATCGATCAGGTCGTCGCCCGGGCGTGCCGGTGAGGCGTGCCCGAGCGACGGCGCCGGGGCGGCCTCGCGGCCGCGTCGAGCCGTGAATACAACGGGCCGCGCCCCAATCGGAGCGCGGCCCGTTGTCGTCCACCGGCGGCGCGATGCGCCGCGATACCGGCCGTCTCAGGCGCCGGCGGACAGCAGATCCTTCAGCGGGCTCGCCGGATCGAGCAGACGTGCCTGGTCGACGTTGACGCGCGAGCGGATCAGCTCCTGGATCGTCTCGTTGTCGCCCCACACGTTCACGTTCATGCCCGCGACGACCCGTGCGCCGTCCAACCAGAACGCGATGAACTCGCGTTTGGCGAGGTCGCCGCGGATCACCAATCGCTCGCCGCCCGAGGGCAGGCCCGAGTACTCCATGCCGACGTCGTACTGGTCGGAGTAGAAGTAGGGCAGACGGGTGTACGGCTGGCCCTTGCCCAGCATGCTCATGGCGGCCGCTGGGCCCTGGTGACGCGCGTTCGACCAGTGCTCCACGCGCACCCGCCGACCGTAGAACGGGTGCTCGGCGTTGGCCACGTCGCCGGCGGCGAACACCCCCGGCGTGTCGGTCTCGAGCAGGCTGTTCACCAGGATGCCGTTGTCGACCGCCAGGCCGGCGGCCTCGGCCAGTTCGGTGCGCGGACGTACCCCGGTGGCCATCAGCACGGCGGAGCAGTCGATCAGCGTGCCGTCGCCCAGACGCACGCGCTCGACCCGCCCGGAGCCCTCCAGCGCCTCAACCTTGACGCCGGTGCGCAGGTCGACGCCGTGCTCGCGGTGCAGATCGCCGTACATGGCGCCGATCTCCCGGCCGAGCACCAGCTCCAACGGCACCGACAGCATCTCGAGCACCGTCACGTCACCGCCCAGGGCGCGCGCCCCGGCGGCGGCCTCGGCCCCGATCCAGCCGGCGCCGATCACCACCAGCCGGCCTCCCGCCTGGATGGTCTCGCGCAGCCGCGCGCTGTCGGCGAGCGTGCGCAGGGTGACCACCCCGTCGAGGTCCGCGCCGGGGATCGGAGGGCGACGCGGCTCGGCGCCGGTGGCCAGCAGCAGCCGGTCCCAGGGCAGCTGCTCGCCGTCGGCGAGGGTCACCGTGCGCCCGGTCAGGTCGAGAGCGGTGGCCGCCGTGTTGGGGCGAAAGTCGATGTCGTGCGTGGCGTAGTAGCCGTCCTCGTGCACCTGAAACTTCTGCTGCTCGGTCTCGCCGCGCAGAAACTCCTTCGACAGGGGCGGTCGCTCGTAGGGGGGAGCCGGCTCATCGCCCACCATCACCAGCCGGCCATCGAAGCCCTCCTTGCGCAGGGTCTCGGCCGCGCGCCCCGCCGTCAGGCCGGCACCGACGATCACGATGTTCTTGGGACTGCTCATGTTCCCCCCCTCAGCAGGTGCCGGTCGACGGACCCCGCCGGCCGATCAGGTCAAAGAACTCCTTGCGGGTGCGCGGGTCCTCGCGCAGCAGGCCCCGCAGGGCGGAGGTGGTGGTGAGCGAGTTCGCCTGGCGCACACCGCGCAACGCCATGCACATGTGGTTTGCCTCGAGCACCACACCGACCGCCCGCGGTTGCAGGGTCTGCTCCAGCCAGTCGGCGATCTCGGTCGTGAGGCGCTCCTGCACCTGCAGGCTGCGGGCGCGCTGCTCGACGATCCGCGGCAGTTTCGATAGGCCGATGATGCGATCGCCGGGCAGATACCCGACGTGCGCGACCCCGACAAACGGCAGCATGTGGTGTTCGCACAGCGACGAGAAGCGGATGTCCGAGACCACCACCAACTGATCGTAGTCCCCGTCGTTGGGAAAGGTCGTCGCGTTGAACGGGGTCGGGGTGAGCATTTCGGCGTAGGCGCTCGCCACCCGCCGCGGGGTGTCGCGCAGCCCGGGGGAGCTGCGGTCGACGCCCAGGGCGTCCAGCAGCTCGGCGACCGCCCGCTGGGCGCGCTCATGGTCGATCGGGCTGACGCTCGCGGGCAGCGGCGCCAGCGGGTTCTCATCCACCGGAATGTCGGGACCTCTCATCGTCCACCTTCGCTTTCGGGGGCCGGCGATGCGTCCGTCGCCGACCCGGCAACGAAGTCCCGCAGGCTCAGGTAGTCCTCGTGGCAGGCCGGGCAGCCGGCCAAATGCGCCGCCATTCCGGGAATCTGGGCGTCCGCGTCACGGCCGGACAGCATGCTCTCCACATACCGGTCGAGGTGATCGAAGCACTGCTCGCAGGTCACCTCGGGGGCGCCGGGGCCCAACAGCAGTGATAGCACGCCGGTCAGGTTGTCATCGGCCATCTCTCAGCCCTCCAGCCAGTCGGGGACCATGCCGCGCCCATCCAGGAACGCGCGCAGTTTGCGTCGCGCGTCGTGGAGGGTCTTGTAGAGCGCACCGCGAGTGGTGCCCAGGCGCTCGGCCAACACATCGATCGGCACACCATTCACGGCCAGCGTGATGAGTACCTCGCGTTGATGCGGTGTCAGGTGGGCGGCGATGCCCTCCTGAATCGTCGCCAGCAGGTGCGACTGCTCGGCGTTGTCGTGCGGTGCGGGGGCCGCGCTGGCCAGCTGCGACCAGCCCTCCTGCGCCAACGGGATCTCCTGCCCCTGCCAGGCGCGGCGGCGCATCTTCACCCCGGCCTCCAGCAGGGCGAACTTGTAGGCCCAGGTGGTGAAACGGCTGCGGCCCTCGAAGTCATCCAGGCGGCGCAGCACCCCCATCAGGGCATCGTCGGCCGCCTGATGCGCGAGGTCGTCCAGGTCGCCGCCGCGCAGGTGGGTCGCGCTTGATCTGCGCCGGTTCACCTCGAAGCGGGCGGCGCCCAGCAGCAGTCCGTGCAGGCGGGCGAGTGCCCCCTCCCGTTCGGCTCCAGAGGCACGCAGGGCCCGCAACCACTCCCGGGACTCGTGATCGGGGCCGGGCGTGGGCGTCGACGGCGGGGGCGGGCCATCGCCGGAGCGCTCCTCGGCCGCAATCCCATCAATGCTCATCGCGTTCATACCTCATTGGTGACGGAGGACCCGCGCTTCTTACGTCTCGCCGCTCGCGTGCGCTTTTTCGGTGCCGCACGGGGTTCGGTAAGTCCCGACAAGATGGGGACACAAAACAAGTATGACCGGACGAACGACAGATCGAGAGGCATTTTCCCCGAGAACCATCGATTGGCGCCGTGGACGTCTGATCGAGGCCGGGTTCCCGATCGCGCAGGCCGCCGCCCTGGCGGCCGATCGACGCCGCGACATACATGCGCTGATCGCTCTGACCGAGCGCGGATGCCCCCCGGAGCTGGCGGCGCGCATCCTGGCCCCGCTGTAGCGACCCGCGACCGGTCGGGCTCTCAGTCGCCCGTTCCCGGGCCCTCCAGGCGGGCCTTCACGCCCACCTCCAACTGGTTGATGCGCCACAGGGCCAGCGCCTCCGGCTCCGCCGCGCCCGGCGCCTGGCCGGCGGGCGGACCGTGGTGCCAGCCGATCGTGTGCAGCAGCGCCAGGCGTCGGTCCTCAGCCAGGCCCGTGGCGCGCGCGGCGCGGTCGACGATGCGATCGCCGAGCGCCAGGTGCCCCAGCAGGCGTCCCTCCTCGGTCAGCTCGAAGGTCGCACCCAGGCGGAAGGCGCGCGCGTGACCGATGTCGTGCACCAGGGCGCCCGCCAGCAGCAGGTCGGCATCGAGGCGCGGGTGCCAGGTGCACAGCGTCTGGGCGAGCGCGGCGACGCCGACGGTGTGCTCGATCAACCCGCCCATATAGGCGTGATGGCCCGAGCGCGTGCACGGCATGGTGCGCCAGGCGCCGGCCAGGTTGTCGTCGCCGGTCAGGTGGTCGAGCAGCCGGCGCAGCGCCGGGTCCGACACCTCGTCCGCCAGGTGCAGCACGAAGCCGAACAGCTCCTCGGGGTCGCGGTGGCTGCGCGGCAACAGGTCGCCCGGCGCGGCCTCATCCCCCGCCGGGCGCAGGTGGCTGATGGTGATCTGGATGCGCCCGTCGCGTCCGGCGACCCGCCCGGCGATCCGCACCCGGTCGCCCGCGGCGAACTGTTCGGCGAAGAAGTCGGGCTGGTCGAAGATCATCGCCTGCGCCGACCCGCTGGCATCCGCGAGCGTGAGGGCCAGATAGGGCGCCCCGCGTCGGGTGAGGCGCCGTTCCTTGCGCCGCACGGCGAAGATCCCCTCCACCGGCTGGCCGGGTTCGAGTGAGGCGATCGTGTTCATCGGTCGATCGCCGGGCAGATCGCGTTGAACTCGCACGAGTGGCAGGCCCAGGAGGTGCGGGGGGCGAAGCGCCGCGCGCCGATTCCGTCGGCGACCTCGCGCACCATCTCCAGGGCGTCGTGCATCGCTCCTCCGTCGGGGTCGACCTTGTGGTTGGTGCCGTCGAAGATGTGTTCGACGACCGCCACCTGCGCCTCGACGTTCCACGCGTCGCGCGCGCCCAGCAGGTACAGATGCATGGTGGTGTCGTCGTAATTGCCGCCGGCGGGCGGTCGACCGGTCTTGTAGTCGATCAGCCCGTGACCGCCCGTGCCCAGGGCGTCGACGCGGTCGATCCGTCCGTGGATGCGGTGCGGGCCCACCAGCAGGGTGAAGGCGCGCTCGACGGCGACCGGCCGGTCGCGTCGCTTCAGCAGGCGTTGGTGATAGGCGGGGAACTGCTCGCGGGCCAGCGCGAGGGTTTGGCGGGCGGCGGCGTCGTCGGCCACTCCCGCGCGGCGCAGTTCGCCGGCGCAACCCGCCCCCCACCGCTCGCCGGCTCCCGCGTCGCCCCCCGGACGGTAGTGCGCCTCGAGGGCCGCATGGGCCGCCACCCCGATGCGCTGCTGCGCGCCCGGCGGGACGGGGATGCGGTCGACGTGGATGTAGCGATAGCGCAGGGGACAGCCGCGGTACGTGGTGATGGCGCTCGGGGTCAGCTCCAGGCCGGGTCGTGCCGGGCGGGTCACCGCGCGCACCGGCGGACGGGCCGGCGGCGCGAAGACCGCCGCCTGGGCGGCGATCAGGGCGTCGGTCGCCGCGCGGGCCCGCTGTGCCAACTCGGCGGCATCGGAGGCCGCGCCGGCGCGGGCCTGGGCGGCCCGCAGGGTAGCGTCGCCGAGGGCCCCTTGGAGCTCGCCGATCTCCCGCAGGGTCGAGCGGTCCGGGGCCTCTCCGACCGGCTCGAGCGCGCCGGCGACCGCGGCGCGCGCCTCCTCGAGGAACGGTGATGGTTCCTGGTGGGCGCCGCTGTCGCTCCACTCCGGCGCACACAGCACCAGTTGCCGGCGGGCCCGCGTCATCGCGACGTAGGCCAATCGGCGCGCCTCGTCGATGTGGGCGTCGCGACTCTGGGGCACGGCCTCCGCGATCAGGGCATCCGGGATGTCCCCGCCGGGGCGGTTGCGGCCCGGGAAGGCCGCGCGCGTCATGCCGATCACGAACACCACATCGAACTCCAGGCCTTTGGCCTGGTGGATCGTCATCACCTGCACCCCGATGCGTTCGCTCGGCGCGCCGGGGTGACCACGGAAGCCCAGTTCCGCCAGCCCGGTGAGCATGGCGGCCAGCGAACCACCGTCCAGCGACGGGTCGCGTTCGCAGATCAGCCGGCCGAGCCGTTCGAGTCCGTTGAGGCTCGCCAGGCGCGCGCCACCCTGCGCTCCGCCGAGGGCCAGGGCGGCGGTGCGCAACCCCGAGGCGTCGATGGCGACCCGCAGCGCGTCGGCCGGGGCCAGTTGAGCCGCCGCGCGCCCGATCGTCTCGAGCGCCGCGAGGAAGGCGGTTGCGCCGGCCGCCCGGGCGACCGCGGCCAGGGCTCCGGTGACCGGACCGTCCCCGGCGCTCGCCAGGGCGTCGGCGACCGCCGACCAGGGCAGGCCGTGGCGCGGTTCGGCCGCGATCCGGGCATGGGCGCGCGCATCGCGCGGATCGGTGACCGCCCCCATCCAGGCGATCGCCGAGCGCACCTCGCGCCGTTCCAGTAGCCGCACCCCGCCGCGCACCTGGTGCGGGACTCCGGCGCGCTCCAGGGCGGCGGTGATCGGGCGGGCCTCGGTGCGCACCGCCCGCATGAGGATCGCCTGTTCCTCCAGGGGCGTGCCGGCGGCGGCCTGGGCGAGCACCTGGTCGACCACCGCCCGCGCTTGGGCATCGGTGTCCTCGGCCAACCAGAAACGCGGTCGATCGCGCGGGGCGTCCGGGAGGGCCACCAGGTGTTTCGCGGCGCGCCCCTCGATCGGCGCGACCACCGCCCCCGCCGCGTCGAGGATCGCCTGCCCGGAGCGGTGGTTGAGCTCCAAACGCAGCTCGGTGTGATCGGGCCAGCGCGTGCGGAAGTCGGCGATGTTCTTGGTCGAGGCCCCGCGAAAGCGGTAGATGCCCTGGTCGTCGTCGCCCACCACCATGAGGCTGTCCGATTCGGCGCCGATCAGGTGCAACAGCTCCGATTGGGCGTGATTGGTGTCCTGGAACTCGTCGACCAGCACATGGCGGGCGCCGGCGCGCACCGCCTCCAGTCGATCCGGGTGGGCGCGCAGCAGGTCGATCGCCCGTATCAGCGACAGGCCGAAGTCCTCCAGGCCGGCCTCGGCGAGCCAACGATCATGCGCGCGGTAGATGTGCGCGAACTCCAGTTGCCGTTGGGCCGTGCGCTGTTGGCCGGGCGAGCCGGCGTCGGCGAGCGCGGTTTCGGCCCACCGCACATAGCTGTCGGCGCTCACCAGCTCGTCGCGGCAGGCGTCGATGCGGGCGATCAGGTCGCTCACCAGCACCGCCCGGTCGCCGCGCAGGTCGTGCAGGCGCAGATCGAGCTCGCCGATGCGTTCGAACAGCAGCAGGGAGCGGTCCTCCTGCGAGGCGACGGTGCAGGCCGGCAGCAGGCCGCGTTCGACTCCGTGCACGCGCACAATTCCCTGAGCGTACGAGTGAAAGGTGCTCACGCGCAGGGTCTCGTGAGAGCGGCCGATCTGCTCCTCGGCGCGTTGGCGCAGTTCGATCGCCGCCTCGCGGGTGAATGTGAGCGCGAGCACCTCGTCCGGCGATGCCCCCCGGTCGATCAACCACGCCACGCGCCGGCTCAGCACTCGGGTCTTGCCGGCCCCGGCGCCGGCCAGCACCAGCACCGGTCCGCCGGGATGTTCGACCGCGGCGGTCTGTTCGGGGGTCAGTCGCATACCGCAAAGGTAGTGGGGCCGACGGACGGGGGCCGCTCGCGGCCGTCGGGGCGCTGGTAGAGTCGCTCGCCGTGGCTGACGTTAGACCTTTCCGTGCGCTGCAATTCAGCGCCCCCGCGGGGCCCTTGGGCGATCTGCTGGCCCCGCCCTACGACGTGATCTCCCCCGAGCAGCGCCGCGGCCTGCTCGCGCGCAATCCGTACAACGCGGTGCGTCTGATCCTGCCGGAGATCGACTATGAGGAGGTCGCGACGCTGATCTCCTCGTGGTTGGACATCGGGGTGCTCGCGCGCGCCGAGCGGCCGCTGGTGGTCGCCTGGACGCAGACGTTCACCCTGGCGGACGGCGTGGAGCGTGAGCGGCGCACGATCCTGGGGGCGGTGACCCTTGAACCGTACGAGGCGCGCGTGGTGCGCCCGCACGAGCGGACGCACGCCGGGCCGAAGGACGACCGTCTGCGTCTGACGCGCGCGGTGCGCACCAACCTGTCGCCGGTGTTCGGTCTCTACCCGGATGCCGAGGGTGCCGCGTGGGACGCGCTGGCGGTGAGCGGGGAGCCCGACGCCCAGCTGGTGGACGGTGACGGGGTGACTCACCGCATCTGGCGGATCGACGATCCCGCCGCCCACGCCGCGTTGGCGAAGGCCCTGGCCGATCGTTGGATTCTGATCGCCGACGGCCATCACCGTTACGAGACGGCGCTGGCGTATCGCGATGAGCGGCGCGCCGCGGGGGACACCGACCCGGACGCTCCCCACAATCGCGTCCTGATGGGTTTGACGGCTCTGGATGATCCCGGTCTGGTGGTGCTGCCCACCCATCGGGTGTTGAAGCGTTGGGTGGAGGGGGCCGAGGCGGCCTTCGATGTGCGCCCGGTCGCCGATCTGGACGAGATGACCGCGCTGCTCGAGCGGGCGGCCGACGATGTGCCGGCGCTCGGCCTGGTGCGCCCCGAGGGCATGTGGCTGCTGTCGGGCGGTATCCGCCCGGATGCCACGCCCGGCGAGCGTCTGGATGTCGCCGCCCTGGAGCGCGAGGTGCTGGTGCCGTACCTGGGCGCCGACCAGGCGAAGCTGGCCCACGATGGCGAGCTGACCTATGTGAAGGACGCCCACGAGGCGCTCGATCTGGTGTCCTCGGGCGAGGCCGCGGCGGTGTTCATCATGCGCGGCATCCCCAAGAGCGAGATCGCCGCGGTGTCCGATGCCGGTGAGACGATGCCCCAGAAGTCGACCTACTTCCATCCCAAGCTCCTGACCGGCGTGGCGTTTCACTCGCTGGTCGATGCCTGAGAGCGGTCGCGAGGAACAGCTCTGGCTGGCCGCCTGTCGGCGGGCGAGCGACCGCATCGCGACGCTGTTGGCCGGCATGGCGCCGACGGTGCGCGCCGAGCAGTTGACGGTCGGCGCCGGGGGTGACACCACCCTGCGGGTCGACCATGAGGCCGAGAGCATCGTGATCGACGAGCTCGCCGCGACCGGGTTGGGTTTTCGCCTGATGAGCGAGGAGGCCGGCGACTTGGAGGTGAACGGTGGCGGCCGCTGGTTGGTGGTGCTCGACCCGATCG
>DAOKZF010000016.1:2520-3800 GCA_035325785.1 Miltoncostaeaceae bacterium | reverse complement strand
CATGACGCCGTTCGCCACCGCGCTCGCGTTCGCCGACGGGGAGACGATGGACGATGTGCGGGTGGCCTTCGTGGCCGATCACGGCACCGGTGAGCGGTTCGAGGCGAGTGCCGGCGGCGGGGCGTTGGTTGACGGGCGTCCGGTGGCGACGGCGGCCCCGGACGGCGGGCCCGTGCTGGTGCTGATCGAGGGCGCGTTGCCCCATCGGGTCCGCCACGCCGCGCGGGTCTTCGAGGGGCACATCGGGCGGGTGCGCGCGGTCGGTTCGCTGGCCCTGTCGCTCTGCTACGTCGCCGCCGGGCGGGGGGACGCCATGGTCGGGCTCGGGCCCGGTCGGGCGGTGGATGTGGCCGGCGCCCAGCTGTTCGCCCGCGAGGCGGGACTGTTGGTCGGCATGCCCCGTCCGGCCGACGTGGCGAGCGCTCCGTTGGATCTGACCACTCGGCGCACGATCGCCGCCGCGCGGGATGAACGCCTGCTCGAGCTGATGTTGGAGGCGCTGCTGCCCGAGGAGTTGGTGGGGGGGTGAGCGACCGGCCGGAATCGTCGGCGCGAGAGCCGGTGTCCCCACCTCCCTCGGTGCCGCCCGATCCCGAGACGATGTCCGATTTCGAGGACGTCGAGCGGATGACTCGGGCGTTCGTCCACTGGGCGAAGTTCGCCCTGCTGATCGGACTGCCGTTCTGGTTGGTCCTGCTGGTTCTGATTCCCCAGCTCGGTTTGGGGCTGAACGCATCGCTGTTGAGCTCCAGCGTGGTTGCGGTGGCGATCACGGTGGCGGCCGAGCGTGTGTGGGTGCGCCGTGTCGCGCCGGCGTCCGGCGATGGCGCGCCCTCCGGGGCGATGAGCCGCCGCCGCGCGAGGCGTCCGATGTCGGCGGCGCGGGCGGTGATCCTCACTCTTGTGGGCGTCGCCGTGGCCGCCTACGTGATTTTCATCGTCGTGACGATCGTTCGGGGAGGTTGATCGCATGCTCACCTACGACCAGGCCCGCCAGTTCGGCAAGCGCTACACTGGTGCGCTGAACTCAGGGGCCGAGGAGTACGCCGCGCTGTTCGCCCCCGGGGCGGAGATCGTGGTGGACGGTGAGCCCGCCACACTCGAGCGCGTGCGCCAGGTGACGCCGCCGGAGCGCTCCGGGCATCGCGGGGCGCGGCTGGAGGAACCGGAGGTGGTGTTCACGATTCGGGTGCGCGATCACGCGGCGGGGACGTCGACCGACGTGGAACATCGCGTGCTGGTCGATGATCAGGGGCACATCACGCGTCTGACGGTCTAGG
>DAOKZF010000016.1:593-2510 GCA_035325785.1 Miltoncostaeaceae bacterium | reverse complement strand
TGCCCGGCATGAGCCCACTTATTCCCATGGTCGTCGAGCAGACCTCGCGCGGCGAGCGCTCGTTCGACATCTACTCGCGCCTTCTCAACGAACGGATCATCTTCCTCGGCACGCCGATCGATGATCAGATCGCCAACCTGGTGGTCGCCCAGCTGCTGCACCTCGAGAGCGAGGATCCCGACAAGGACATCTCGCTGTACATCAACTCGCCCGGCGGGCAGGTGTACTCGGGGCTGGCGATCTACGACACGATGCGTTTCATCAAGCCGGACGTGCAGACCATCTGCGTCGGCATCGCGATGAGCATGGGTGCCTTCCTGCTGGCGGGGGGCGCGAAGGGCAAGCGCATGGCGCTGCCGAACGCGAAGATCATGATCCATCAGGTGTCGGGGGGCTTCTCCGGCCAGGCGACCGACATCGAGATCCACGCCCGCGAGGCGCTCGAGCTGCGCAAGCGCTTGGACGAGATGCTGGCCGAGAACACGGGGCAGCCGTACGACAAGGTGGCCGCCGACACCGACCGCGACTACTTCATGAGCGCGCAGGAGGCGGCCGACTACGGGATCGTCGATCGGGTGATCGAGTCGCACTGATTCTCGACGGGGTGGCCCAGGCTTGATGATTCTCGACGGGGTGGCCCAGGCTTGACGGGCCACCCCGGGCGGTGCAACACTCGTCACGAGAGGGGGCTGGCGAGTCGCCCGCGAGCGATCTCGACGGCAGCCGCCTCGGCCGGTCATCGTCGAGTGAGGTCACGTGTCGATGAACATCGGTTCGCCTTCGTTGTCGCCCCTTCGGGTATCGCGCGTCGGCCGTGTTGCGGCTCCGCGTGATCGCGCCGCGGAATGCGGCTTGGGTGCCGGCGAATCGGACGGACCGTGCGGTTCGCGCCACGGCGGCTCATTCGGTGTGTCCGAAGGGAGTTGCCTCTGAGTACGCGACACCGAGGTGGTCGAGCCTGACCGACGGTCGGTCTCAGGCGCGCTCGGTCACCAGCAATTAATCCGTTTACCGCGTTGCGCCGGTCGTCTGATTGACGGTCGGCGCAACGTCGTTCAGGTGCGGCGCGGCAGCAGGCGGGCGGTCCATATCCCCGCGATGAGCGCCAACCCGGCGGCGATGGTCATGGTGGCGGGGAAGGGCAACACCAGCGAGGCGCCCGCGCCCATCAGCGGCCCGATCGCGTATCCGATGGCGAAGAGGGCGGTCAGCACGGCCCCGCTGACGCCGTAGTTGCCCGCCAGTTCGGTCTCGTCGACCGCCTCGACCATCAAGGGGCCCGAGGGGGCCGACACGCAGGCCATCCCAACCCCGGCGACGGCGAAGGCCGCCGCGACCAGCCACGCGGGCCCGACCGAGACGAATGGCAACGAGGCGGCCATGATCAGAGCACCGACCACCAAAGGGGCGCGGCGCCCGTGCCGGTCGGACCAGCGTCCCGCGAAGGGCATGGCCAGGTAGTAGGCGGCCAGACCGGCGCCGAATACCATCCCGACCGCCAGTGACCCGAGGCCGAGGCGGTCGGCCAGATCGAGCGGCAGCAGCGGCTCGAGCAGGGCGAGCGCGGCGGCGAACAGGCCCAGCGAGACCGCCGCCACCCAGGCGCGCGGCACGCGCATCAGGATGGCGAGCGAGCGGGTGAGGGGTGGCGGTGGCTGGGTGTCGGCGTGACGGGTCTCGGGCATGAACAACGCGGGGACGATCGCGACCGCCGGGATGATCGCGATGAAGAGGAAGGCCTCTTCGACACCGAAGATTTCGATCAGCAGTCCGCCGAGCACCGGCCCGAGCAGGCCGGTGGCGCCTCCGGCGGTTTCGGCGAGGCCCATGCGCAGGCCCAGCTGGTCGCGCGGGTAGACGTCGGCGATGCAGGCCATGCCGGCGGTCCACACCAGTCCGGCGGCGGCTCCCTGAGCC
>DAOKZF010000016.1:0-583 GCA_035325785.1 Miltoncostaeaceae bacterium | reverse complement strand
CGCGCGGGCGCCGGCCAGCGAGGGCGCCCCGCGGGCGGCCGCGAAGGCGAGGGTGGCGAGCAGTAACAGGACGACGGCGGCGATCGTGACCGGCCGGCGGCCGATGCGTTCGACCAGCCCGGCGGCGATCAGAGCGCTGATCAGCTGGGCGATGGGAAAGGCTGCGAAGATGAGGGCGGCGACGCTGGTGCCGAATCCGTCGCGTTCGGCGAATTCCGGTAGTGCGGGCACCACCATGGTGAAGAGGATTGTGTCGAGGGCGATCAGGCCGGTGGCGGTCCAGAAGACCTGCGAGCGGCGGGCACCGGGGACGGTGGGGGGGGGCACCGGGGCAGTGTGACGGGTTGCGCCCGGGCGGGCCCGCGATGGGCGCCTCTGACGCCCGAGGCGCGCGGGCCGGTGAGGAGCTGCGCCGGGCGCCCAAACGGCGAGGGGGACCCGTTCGGGTCCCCCTCGCGTACCGCATGGACCGTCGCGCGGTGGGGCGACGGCCTCCCCCGGTGGGGCAGATGAGGGCGTCAGTGGCCGAGGTGGACGGACCGGACCGTCAGAGGGGTGAGAGTCCCTTGCTCTGGCTCAGCCC
>DAOKZF010000015.1:12942-14772 GCA_035325785.1 Miltoncostaeaceae bacterium | reverse complement strand
TCCGGGATGAGCCCTCACCCCCACGACCGCGTCCGCCCGCCCCACCCCCTCCGGGCCTCCCCCGCCGCCTGTCCCGGGCCGATCGCCGGCCGGTGGGGCCGGCCCGACGACCTCGCAGCTCTGGAGGGTCTGCGCGACCATCCCCGTCCTCGGGTGCAGAACGCGGTCGGTGACCAGCTGGCCTGCGTGGCCCGACATCGACCGGAGATGGTCGCCGCCCTCTGCCGGCGCTGGCTGGCCGAGAGTCCCTCCCCGGCAACTCGGCGAATCGTCCGCCGGGCGCTCGGGCGCGGCCCGGGGGCGTTTCCGCCGCCCGCCGACGCCCGAATCGTCGGCGACGGCTGATCCTCGCCGCGCCCGTCGTCGACGGGCGCGGCGAGAGCCGGCTACACCAGGGGGGTACCGGTCATGGCGGGCCCGGGATCCCAGCCCATCAGGCCGCAGAGGGTCGGGGCGACGTCTCCCAACGCCCCGCCCTCGCGCAGGGCCAGACCCGGTCGGTCGATCCAGAGCGGCACCGGGTTGCTGGTGTGGGCGGTGTTCGGGCTGCCGTCCGGCTCCAGCATCACCTCGCTGTTACCGTGATCGGCGGTGACACACAGCAGGCCACCGGCCGCGGCGATCGCCGGGCGGATCTGCCCCATGCAGGCGTCGACCGTCTCGATGGCGCGCACGGCGGCGGGGATCACGCCGGTGTGGCCCACCATGTCGGCGTTGGCGAAGTTCACCACGATCAGTTGCGCGGTGCCCGCGCCGATCCCGGCGAGCACGGCATCACGCACGCCGGTGGCACTCATCTCGGGGGCGTGATCGTAGGTGGGTACGTGCTGAGGCGAGGGAACCAGCACCCGCTCCTCGCCCTCAAACGGCTGCTCGCGCCCGCCGTTGAAGAAGAACGTCACATGGGCGTACTTCTCGGTTTCGGCGATGTGCAGCTGGGGGCGACCGGCCTGCGACACGATCTCGGCCAGCCCCTGACGGACGTTCTCGGCCTCGAAGATCGGTGTGGCGGTGAACTCGCGCTTGTAGCGGGTCATGGTCGTGAATGCGGGCAGCGGCGGGTTCGGCCCCCGGTCGAAACCGTCGAACTCGGCCTCGGTTAACGCGATCGTCAACTGACGCGCGCGGTCGGGGCGGAAGTTCACGTAGATCACCGCATCCTCGGGGCGAATGCGCCCGACCCGCGGATCGCCGATCACGCACGGCTCGATGAACTCGTCGCCCACACCCGCCTGGTAGGAGGCGGCGATCGCCTCGCGCGCGGTGGCGTAACGCGTGCCGACCCCATGCACCATCACGTCGTAGGCCCGCCGCGTGCGCTCCCAGCGGTGATCGCGGTCCATCGCGAAATAGCGACCGACCACGCTTCCCACCGACACTCCGGCGCCCTCCAACGCGTCGATCACTCCCAGGGCGGCGTCGGGGCGGGTATCGCGTCCGTCGGTGAACGCGTGCACCACCAGGTTGCGCACTCCGGCGGCGCGCGCCAGGGCGATCAGACCGTCGAAGTGGCGCTGGCTGGCGTGCACGCCACCGTTCCCGACCAGGCCGATCAGGTGGAGCGTGTCGGCCGCCCCGACCCGTAGGGCCTCCCTCAGGGCGGGAATCCGCCCGATCGAACCGTCGGCGATCGCCTCGTCGATGCGCACCAACATCTGCGGCACGCGCCGGCCGGCGCCCAGGTTGAGGTGACCGACCTCGCTGTTACCCTGCTGACCGTCGGGCAGGCCGACCGGCAGACCGGATGCGGCGATCCGGGTGCCGGAGCCCTCGCGCGCCAGAGCGTCCAGATTCGGGGTGTTGGCCAGCGACACCGCGTTGCCCGGACCG
>DAOKZF010000015.1:7642-12932 GCA_035325785.1 Miltoncostaeaceae bacterium | reverse complement strand
GGGCGCGATGCCGAAACCGTCGATCACACAGAGAACCAGAGGACCGGCCATGGTCACGCCGCCCGCACGATCTGGGCGAAGCTCTCCGGATCGAGGCTGGCGCCACCGACCAGGGCGCCGTCGATGTCCGGCTGGGCGAGCAACTCATGCGCGTTGGCGGCATTGACGCTTCCGCCGTACAGCACCCGCACGGCCTGTCCATCCACGCGCTCACCGGCGATCGCGCGCACGTGAGCGCAGGCGGCCTGGGCGATCTCGGGGGTCGCCGTGCGCCCGGTGCCGATCGCCCAGATCGGTTCGTAGGCGATCGCCAGACGGGAGGTGTCGGCCTCGGTGACCGGGGCGAGCGCCGAGCGCAGCTGGGCCGCCAGCCAGCTCTCGGTCTGCCCCGCCTCACGCTGCTCGAGCGACTCGCCGACGCAGAGGATCACGTTCAGTCCGCCGTCGAGGGCGGCCCGCACGCGCGCGGCGATCTGCTCGTCGCTCTCTCCGTCGGCCCGCCGCTCGGAGTGGCCGACCAGCGTCCCGCTCGCACCGGTCGCGGCGATCATGGCGACCGAGATCTCGCCCGTGTGCGCCCCGGACGCGTTCTCGTGCACCGCCTGGGCGAGCACCGCGATCTGGCTGCCCACGGCGGCCTCGGCCGCGGGCTCCAGCGCCGTGAACGGCGGACAGACCGCCACGTCCGCGACCGGCGACTCCCGCCCGATCTCCTCCACCAGCCGCGTCATGTATTCGCGCGCCTCGGCGGCGGTCTTGTGCATCTTCCAGTTGCCCGCGATCAGCGGGCGCCGAGCGGCGCTCATGCGCTCGGTAGGGCGGCGACGCCCGGCAGGGTCTTGCCTTCCAGCAACTCCAACGCTGCCCCTCCCCCGGTCGAGACATGGGTGAAGCGGTCCGCCAGCCCGAACTGGGCGACCGCGGCGCCGGAATCGCCCCCACCGGCGACCGTCGCGGCGGCGCTCTCGGCCATCACGTCGGCGACCGCGCGGGTGCCGGCGGCGAACGGCGGAATCTCGAACGCCCCCATCGGGCCGTTCCAGAACACCGTTCCGGCCGCCCCAATCGCCTCGCGATACGCGGCCGAGGTGCGCGGGCCGATGTCGACCCCCATCCATCCGGCCGGGATCGCGTCGGTGGGCACCACCTGCAGCTCGGCGTCGGCCGCGAACCGATTGGCGATCAGCACGTCCACCGGCAGTTGCAGCTGGCAGTTGACCTCGGCCGCCCGTTTGAGCAGGCCGCGCGCCAACTCCTGACCGGCCTCGTCCTCGTGCAGGGACGCGCCGACCGACTCGCCCAGCGCGGCGAGGAAGGTGAAGCACATGGCTCCGCCGATCATGATCCGGTCGCAGCGCGACAGCAGGCTCTCGATGAGCGGCAGCTTGTCGCTCACCTTCGAGCCGCCCAGCACCGCGACGAACGGCCGCTCCGGGCGCTGCAGCAGCCCCTCCAGCACCGCCACCTCGCGCTCCAGCAGCAGACCGGCGCGCGAGGGCAGCAGATGCGCGACGCCCTCGGTGGAGGCGTGCGCCCGATGGGCGGCCCCAAAGGCATCGTTCACGTAGTGCGTGAAGCCGCGCGCCAACTCGCGGGCGAAGGCCGGATCGTTGGCCTCCTCCTCGGCGTGGTAGCGCAGGTTTTCGAGCATCACGATCTCACCCGGGCGAAGCACCTCGACCCGCCCGGCCACCGCATCGCCGACGCAGTCGTCGAGCAGTTCGACCCGGCGCACCAGCTCCTGGCCGAGCCGTTCGGCGCAGGGGGCGAGCGAGAGCTCCGCCACCCGCTCGCCCCTGGGGCGGCCCAGGTGTGAGCAGACGGCCACCGCGGCGCCCGCCTTGAGCAGGCGCCGGATGGTGGGAACCGACGCCATGATGCGGGCGTCGTCGGTGATCCGCCCGTGGTCGAGCGGCACGTTGAGGTCGGCCCGCACGAGCACCCGGGCGCCGCGCCAGTCGGCACCCGGGTCGTCGAGCCCCAGTGGGCGCGGCATCAGTCGGGCAGGACGCGTTCGGCCAGGTCCACGACCCGACACGAGTAACCCCACTCGTTGTCGTACCAGGAGATCAGCTTCACCGTGGTGCCGTTCACCATCGTGAGCGAGGCGTCCAGCAGCGACGAGTAGGGCTCGCCGACGATGTCGCGCGAGACGATCGGGTCTTCCGTGTAGCCGAGGATTCCCTCCAGCGGCCCATCTTCGGCGGCCTTCAGGAAGGCCGCGTTCACCTCTTCCTTGGTGGTCGGGCGACCGACCGTGGCGACCAGGTCGACCACCGAGCCGTCGGGGGTCGGCACGCGCAGGGCGATGCCGTCGAGCTTGCCCTTGAGCTCGGGCAGCACCTCACCGATGGCGCGGGCGGCGCCGGTCGAGGTCGGGATGATCGACAGCGCGGCGGAACGGGCGCGACGCAGGTCCTTGTGCGGCGTGTCGAGGATCCGCTGGTCGTTGGTGTAGGCGTGGCAGGTGGTCATGAACCCGTGCTCGAGGCCGAAGTTGTCGACCAGCACCTTCGCCAGCGGGGCGAGGCAGTTGGTGGTGCAGGAGGCGTTCGAGATCACGTGGTGCTTGGCGGGGTCGTACTCGTCGTCGTTGACGCCGATGGCGACCGTGATGTCGGGGTTCTTGGCCGGAGCCGAGATGATCACCTTCTTCGCGCCGGCGGCCAGATGCTTGGCGGCGCTGTCGCGATCGGTGAAGAAACCGGTGCTCTCGATGACGACATCGACGCCCAGCTCGCCCCACGGCAGGTTGGCCGGGTCGCGCTCGGCCAGCACCTTGATCTCCTGGCCGTCGACATGCAGGTGATCGGCGTGCGCGTGCACGTCGCCGGGATAGCGCCCAAACACCGAGTCGTACTCGAGCAGGTGGGCGAGGGTTGCGGTGTCGGTGATGTCGTTGACGGCGACGATCTCGACGTCGGTCTCACCGAGCATCGCGGCCCGGAAGACATTGCGGCCGATTCGTCCGAAGCCGTTGATTCCCACCCGTACGCTCATCATGCCCTTTCGGTAAACGGCGATAGCGGCCGGAATCTACCAAGGGAGGCAGGAGTGGGCGCTCGGGCGCCGACCGCGCGAGACGGATGGCCCCGAAAACGACTCGGGGGGCCGAACGGCCCCCCGAGGTGATGCGGTGAAACCGAGGTGAGTCTTACTCGGCCGGCTTCGGGGTGACCGCGGCGGTGATCTTGGCGGAGATGATGCCCATCACGCAGCCGAGGATCAGGCTGGCCAGCGCGCTGACGAACACCCAGCCGTAGGGGGTCGACAGCACACCGCCGAAGGCGCCGGTGCCGGGGTTGGTACCGAGGTCGGCGAGCGTGTTGCCGGCACCGCCACCACCCGGCGACCAGTTGTCGATACCGGTGGCGACCCAGAGGCCGAAGCAGGCGGCGAAGGCCGGGAAGGTACCGGCGACGTACCAGTCGCCGGCGATCAGGACGGCGACCAGGATCAGCGCCATGATGCCGACCATCAGGCTGATGCCCCAGAAGTCAGGGATGTCCGCGATCTTGGGGGCGAGCCAGAAGGTGATGAGCGCGGCGACCGAACCGAAGATCGAGGCGATCGCGATCTTGCCGAAGGCGGCGTTGTCGCCACCGGCGGCGAAGAAGAGCCCCCAGCTGATGAAGCCGATCCAGACGATGATCTGGAAGTTGGCGGGAATAGCAAGACCGGCGTCCGGGATGGTGTCCCCGGTGACCCAGTGGAACTGGAAGTTGAGGGCGAACTCGCACCAGAGGAACGAGAGAACACCGATGACGATCGCCAGCGGCATGATCGCCTTTGCACGTGGGCCCATTACGGCTGTGCTCCTTGTGACGAATACGGGACGCGTCCGCCGGATATGAGATGAAAGGGGGCGAACGGACGCCCGAGTGATCCCGAGCGCGCGAGCAGTCTATGCGCGGGTTGCTGTTCGTTGCAACCGTTGCATTCTCGAGGGGGGTCGCCCGTCCTCGATCCCGCGGGACGCCCGCCCGGGGCGCGAGGGCGACCGATGCGCCTTGGATCAGACGCGCACGGTCTCCGCGGCCAGGGCCAGAAGGACATCGGCCAAGGCCACCGGGTCGTGGCGCACCATCGCACCGTCCTGGGCGATGTCCGCCACGACGGCCCGCAGGCCCAGCGCATCCAAACGCGCGCGCGCCGGCGCCACCGGCTCCTGCCCCTGGGCGCGGTAGCTGGCGAGCGCGGCCGTATCCAGCGGCCCGTCGTGAACGACCACCGCATCCAGACCGCCGGGGACGGCCTCGAGCACCCGTTCGGCATGGTCGGCCGCGTCGAAGCCGTCGGTCTCGCCCGGTTGGGTCATGACGTTGCAGACGTAGACGCGCAACGCGTCGCTCGCCACCAGGGCCTCGGCGAGCTGGGGAATCGCCAGGTGCGGCAGGACGCTGGTGAACAGGCTCCCGGGGCCCAACAGCACCAGATCGGCCCGTTCGATCGCCTCGAGTGCCGGCGGGTAGGCGCGCGGCCCGGGCGCCCCCCCCACCCCCCGGGCGGGGCCCGCGCCCGCGCCCGTGCGCGGTTTTCCCCCCCCCCATCCCCCGCTCGGCCCACAGGCTCACGTGGTGCAGGGTCGACGGGAGCACCTCGCCGCGGATCTTCAACCCCCGACTGCATTCCTGAACCGCCAGGTCGAAACTGCCGGTCACCTCGGCGAGCGCCGCCAGGAACAGGTTGCCGAACGGGTGGCCGGACAGATCACCGTCGGCGAAGCGGTGCTGGAACAGGCGCCCCATGAGCGACTCGTCCGCCGCCAGTGCCACCAAGCAGTTGCGGATGTCGCCCGGCGGCAGGATCCCCAGCTCGCGCCGCAGCCGCCCCGACGATCCGCCGTCGTCGGCGACCGTGACGATCGCGGTCAGATCGACCGGGGCGCGCTTGAGGCCGCGCAGCAGCGAGGCGAGGCCGGTCCCGCCACCCAGGGCGGCGATGCGGGCCCGTCGGCTCACGGGGCGCCCCCGGCGCCGGTCTCGGTCTCGGCCGAATGAGCCGGGCGGCCGATGTGCCGGTGCACGGCGCTGGCGGGGAAGCCACGTTCGGCGTAGCGCGCGGCGAGCATTTCGGCGATCGCGACGCTCCGATGGCGCCCCCCGGTACAGCCGATGCCCACCACCAGGCCGGTCTTGCCCTCCTCCTCGTAGGCGGGCAACAGGAAGTCGAGCAGCGCCTCGAGGCGCGAGCGGAACTCGTCCATGCCCGGCGCCCGGGAAACGTAGGCGGCGACCGGCTCGTCCAGGCCGGGGAGCGGCCGCAGTTCGGGCACGTAGTGGGGGTTCTG
>DAOKZF010000015.1:6569-7632 GCA_035325785.1 Miltoncostaeaceae bacterium | reverse complement strand
ACGTCGAACAGCAGATCGGCCTCGCGCGGGATGCCGTGTTTGTAGCCGAAGCTGATGAACTGGACGCGCAGACGGGGACGCCCGTCGGATTCGATCAGCAGTTCGGTGACCCGGCGGCGCAGATCCCACACGTTGAGGTCGCTGGTGTCGATCACCAGGTCGGCCCGCTCGCGCACGTCGGCCAGTTCCTCCCTCTCGCGCACGATGCCGCTCAGCACGTCGGCCCCGGGGGCCAGCGGATGCGGGCGGCGTGTTTCGCGGAAGCGGTTGAGCAGCACCTCGTCGGAGGCTTCGAGGAACACCACCCGCGGGCGGATACCCAGCTGGGCGACGCGGGCGAGCACCGGCTCCAGGTCTTTGAACCACACCCCGCCGCGCACGTCGCAGACCACCGCCGCGCGTTCCACCTTGACGCCTTCCAGCAGGAAGAGCTCGGTGAGCGCCGGCAGCAGACCGGGCGGCAGGTTGTCGACGCAGAACCAGCCGGCGTCCTCGAAGGCGCCCATCGCGTGGCTCTTGCCGGCACCGCTCATGCCGGTGATGACGGTCAGATCCATCAGGCGCGCTCCCGGGGTTTCCCGCCGGCCGGCTGGGGGCTGGGTGGGCCGCGGTGGAGGTGATCGTGGAGGTCGCGGGCGACCTGGGCCGGCAGGCCGGGAACCGCCTCCAGTTCCTCCCGTTCGGCGTCCATGAAGCGCTCGGGCGTGCCGAAGTGGCGCAGCAGTGCGGCCTTGCGCGCCGGACCGATGCCGGGCAGGTCGTCGAACAGGCTCTCGGTCATCGCCCGCCCACGCCGCTTGCGGTGGTGGCGCAGGGCGAAGCGGTGGGCCTCGTCGCGAATCTGTTGGAGCAGCCGCAGTTGCGGGGAGTCGTCGGGCAGCAACAACGGGTGGGAGCGTCCCGGCAGAAAGACCTCCTCCTCCCGCTTGGCCAGGCCGATGAAGGGGATGTCGCTCACCCCGGTGTCGGCCAGCCCGGCGAGCGCGGCACCCAACTGCCCCTTGCCGCCGTCGATCACCACCAGGCCGGGGCGGGCGGCGAAGGAGGGGTCGTCCTCGCCGGC